>NZ_JANQCY010000008.1:0-87717 GCF_024723595.1 Campylobacter sp. LMG 7929
CCCCCAGTTAAACCAAAAAATTTGTCTTTAGAGCGACATCTATTATCTTTTCCATTAAAGATAAAAATTTGTCCTCTATAAGAACCATCATCTTCCCAACCATTATTATTTTCATCATTAATACCAACTTGAGTATCTTCATCTTCGATATGGCTAGTGCTTTTTTAAAACACAACTATTACATTTAAAATAGTTATCGTTTTAAACATACAATATCTTTACTAACTTCTAAAACTATCTAAAGCATAGCATTTATATTTTATTTTACAGTATAAACAGGACATAAAATAAAATATTTAGTATAGTATAATGTAGAATTATAGATATTAGAAAAAATTTAAATGGTAATGATTTTAAAAATGTTTATAGCTTTGAAAAAATAGCTAAAATTATACTAGGGGTTAAATCTTTAAAATAAGATTTAATCTACTTTAGCAATTCATATAATAGCAAATATTCTATTTTTGAAATTGTTTCTTGAATATATTAACACTTACTCTTCATTAGTCAGGCAGTATTTTTCTTTATTAGAATTTAAATTCACAATATTCTTTCCTTGAAATTCACACTCTAAAAATTTTAATACATCACCTATTTAGCAAAACAATATCACTTTTTTACACATTTTTACAATAAAATACAAAGTATGTGCAAAAGTATGTGCAAATGAAAAATATTTCATTAAAGTATGGATATTTAGGAGTTTAGTTGGTAAATTACACGCCTGCTAAATCCACCATTTTATTTAATCTCGTATTTTTATTCTGATCAAAACTTTTTTAAATTACATTCTTATTTTAATTATTTTTTTAAGTGTTTTATATTAAAGCTAAATTCAAATTTCTGATATGTTAAATTAGAGTATTAAAACTAATGAAAATCATTAAAAGTAAGATTAACAATATTTTTATTTACTCTGTAGCTAATTTAAATTCTTTGAAAAATTTCATTAGGAATTGGTTGCGAAGGGGAGATTTGAACTCCCGACCTTCGGGTTATGAGCCCGACGAGCTAACCACTGCTCTACTTCGCGGCATCATATGAAGTGGATGGGGTAAAGGGATTCGAACCCCTGAATGACAGGACCAAAACCTGTTGCCTTACCGCTTGGCGATACCCCAATAAATGAAGCAATTTTTAAATTAAAAGTGGCATTATATATTATTTTTTACATAATGTCAAGAAAAATGTTATATAATTTCTTAAAAAATAAAAAAAGGAGATTAATAGTGGGATATATTAGTGTAGAACAAGCTATAAAAGAACTTCAAGATGGCAAAATGCTAGTTATGGTAGATGCAGAAGATAGAGAAAACGAAGGAGATTTGATTTTCCCTGCACAATTTAGCTCACAAGAAAAAGTAAATTTTGCCATTACTCATGCAAGAGGTGTGGTGTGTGTAGCATTGAGTGAGAATTTGGCTAAAAAATTTGAACTACCTTTAATGGTGCCTAAAAATACATCAAATCACGAAACAGCTTTTACCATCACTGTCGATGCAAAAAATGCAACAACAGGAGTAAGTGCTTATGAAAGGGATATGACTATACAAATTTTTGCTGATGATAATACAAAGGCAAGTGATTTTGTGCGTCCTGGTCATATTAATCCTTTGATAGCAAAAAAAGGCGGAGTTTTAGAAAGAACAGGCCATACCGAGGGAACAGTGGATTTATGTCGCTTGGCAGGATTAAAAGAAGCATGCGTGATATGTGAGATTGTTAAAGATAATGGAGATATGGCTAGAAGAAGCGATTTGCTTGAGTTTTGCAAAAAACACGATATTAATATGATTACTATTTCAGATTTAATCGAGTATCGTTTAAAAAATGAAAGTTTGATTTCTTTAATCAAAGAAGAAGACAGTATTTTGGCAGGTTTTAAAGCTAAAAAAATGACTTTTAAAGATCATAATGAAAACGAACATATAGCTTTTAGTTTTGGTGCTTTAAAAGAATGTGAGAATGTTAAATTTTATCTTAGTGGAAGCGACTTTGAACTTCTAACTTCTAATAAATTCAATGAATTATTAAAGCAAGTTGAGTTTTTAAGCCAAAAAGGTGGTGTAATCATTTTCATGAAAAATGAAAAACAAGAAAACACACAATATAAAAATTACGGCATAGGAGCGCAAATTTTAAGGTATTTAAAAATTTCAAAAATCAAACTTCTAAGTCAAAATACCGATAAAGAATTTATAGGTTTAAAAGGTTTTGGGCTTGATATTACAAGCAGTGATTTTAAATCTTAAATTCTAAAAACTTAAACTTATCGCCAAAGTTAAACATCAAATTTTTACTTTGGTTGATAAAGTTTTTATAAATTTGAGGGTTAGTATTTTTAGCGTGTTCGATAATTTCTTCCAAACCAAAGTCAATTAAGGCTTGATTTTGATTTTTATATTCTAACACCTCAAAGCCCTCTTCTTTTAAAACTTGTAAAAAATGGTCAAAATTTACATTATATGTAATATCGCTTTTAGCAAAAAAATCTTTTAAATTCTCTTCAAAAAGATTATACACTTGGTGATTTTTATATATTCTAATACTAATTTTTTCTTCTTTTTTTGCATAATCAAAACATGCAAAAGTTAATTTTTCACAAGTTTGTTTTAATTTGGATAAAAAAGGTTTATAAGAGATACAAAGCTCACTATTAGTGATAGCATATTTTTCACATTCTTTTAAAAGATCTTCATTTATAGGCTTAAAAACAATGTTTAAATCATCATCAACATATGCCATTGTTCTATCTTTTATAAGTTCACATGCAAAACAATCAAATAATTCATTAGCATAAAAAAAGGCATTTTTAAAATGACATTCTTCTAAAGAATTATAAATTTTTACATCTAAATCATATTCATCAAAAAGTTTTTTTTGAACACTTCTTAACTTTTCATGCGGCTCTATAATAAAACATTCAATCTGCTCTAAAACATCAGCTCTAAGAGTGTATAAAGCTTGTATGAAATCAAGCATTAAATACCCTTCATTTACCCCTATTTCCACAACTTCAACCGGTAAAGTTAATTTTTTATCATCTATAAGTTTTAAAAAATGATTAGCTAAGAGCACTCCAAAAAGATTTCCCACACTAACTGCGGTATAAAAATCTCCATTTTTACCAACACTCACAGCTTGAGAGTAATATTTATCAATCCAATTTTGAAAAAACTCACTAAAAGCTATCATTATAAAGTATTAAATTTAGCTATAAAATCAAGTGGATCAACTTGCACACCATTGACTAAAATTCCAAAATGCAAATGTGGTCCTGTAACCCTACCACTAGCTCCACTCAAACCTACAAGCTCGCCCTTTTTTACCTTTTGCCCTACTTTTACATTAAGTTTTGATAGATGATAATACTGAGAATAAATCCCATATCCATGGTCAATCACCACTGAATTTCCTGCATAATAACGATTTGAAGCAATCCTTACAATACCATCATTACTTGCATAAATTTTTGTCCCACTTGCCGCTCTAAAATCAGTTCCGCTATGATAACTTTTAAGAGTATCATTAAACAATCTTGCTTTTCCAAAAGCACTTGTAATTTTACTTTCTAAAGGGTATGCAAAATTGCCTTCAAATAAAGCCATATTAGTATAAGTATTATAAACCTTAATAGCTTCTTGATATTCTTTGCTAATGCGATCAAGTGTTTCTTTAGGTGGATTGACCTTAGAAGCACTAACTTTTAAAAATTCTTTTTTATAATTTCCTTCGCTAAATTTTATATTAATTTCCTCTTTGGAATTATCTTTAAATTCAGCTATTAATTTTCTATCTTTGGGGTTTTTATAAGGCATAGCTACACTAACAATAACTTTATTTTTATACTCAAAAAAAGGAAGTTTTTTAGAATTTGAACTAACTTGTAAAAAATTACTTTTATCAAATTCTAAAAAAACTACTTGCCCTTTTACAAGCTCAATCTCTCTAGCTTCTAATGCAAACACCAAAAAACAAAGCAAAAAAAGAATTTTTCTCATATACTAAGCTCTTTAATATCAGCTATTTTTAAAAACTCACGATAAATTGCACATACTAAAGCTTGACGATTGTTTTTAATATTTTCATCTTTGTCATTAATCATCACTTTATCAAAAAAAGCATCAATTTGCGGTTTGAGCGCAAAAAGGCTTTCTAAAAGCTCTTGGGTATTATTTTCTTTTGTTTTACACTGCATAAAAGCTTGATATAAATCTTTTTCTTCTTGAGTGTTAAACAAATTTTCATTAATTTGAACCTCGCTTAATACTGCAATATTCGCCAAACGCTTAAAAGTAGCAAAATTTTGACTAAAATCTGCCTTATTTGCACTTTGAATCAAAGCTTTAATACAAGAATCAATATAAATAACATCATAAGTTTTAGAGCTAAGCACAGCTTTAACAAAAGAAGCATTTACTTCATAAAAAGTATATAAACGCTCTAAAATAAAATCTAATAAAATTTTCAAATCAAAGCTTTTATATTCACTAGCTATTGCTTCTAAAAACATCTTAAGATCAAAATTTTTATTTAAAGCTAGGATAATTTTTAAAACACCATTTGCTGCTCTTCTTAAAGCATAAGGATCTTTTGTGCCACTTGGGATTTTCCCCATTGAAAAAAGCCCCATAAGTGTATCAAATTTATAAGCTAAAGCTACAATAGAGCTAAATTCATTACTTGGCATAGCTGAATTATCGCCATTTGGAAGGTATTGCTCTTTAATCGCCAAAGCAAGCTCATCGCTCATACCCATAGCCTTAGCATAATAAGATCCCATAATGCCTTGAAGATCAGTGAATTCATACACCATTTGACTGCTTAGATCAGCTTTTGAGTATTCTATGGCTTTTAAGATTTCATCTTTTTGGGTATTAGCAAAAACCTCACAAAGCTTAGTAGCGATTTTTTGTTCTCTAATGATTTTATCTTTTAAGGTTCCAAGTCCTTCAAGATAGATCATTTGGCTTATTTTATCATTATTTAAGCCCTGCGCTAAGTCATTTTTCCAAAAAAACATCGCATCACTTAATCTTGCTCTTAAAACTCTTTCATTTCCATTAATGATTTTAGAATAATCTTTACAAACTGCATTAGAAACTACGATAAAATGATTGCTTAAAGTATTGTTTTTAAATACTGCAAAATAGCGTTGGTTTTCTCTCATAGAAGTGATAATTACCTCACTTGGGATTTCTAAATACTCTTTTTCAAAATGCCCTAATAATGCTTTTGGATACTCTGTGATAGCTACAACTTCAGCTAAAAGCTCATCATCTTCTGCAATAGTAATATCATTTTCTTTTTCAAGCATCTTTAACTGTTCGATAATAAGCTTTTTTCTTTGTTCTTGATCTAAAATAATATAATTTTGCTCTAAAGTTTTAAAATACTCATCAATATTCGCAAAAGCTATCAAATCATAACTAACACTTCTATGTACAAAAGTACTTTTTGCACTTTTAACACCATAGCTTTCAAACTCAATCAACTCATCATTTAATACACAACAAAGCGAGCGAATAGCTCTAATAAATTCAAAACTACCATCGCCCCATCTCATAGTTTTACCAAAGCTCAAGCTTTTTAAGAAAGTTTCAATCATTTGAGCTAAAACTGCTTTACTTTGTAAGCCTTGCACTTGTTTTTGACAATACAAGACTTCTTTGCCTTTAATTTCTTTAAATTCAAGCTCTTCTTCTTTTAAGCCACTTTTTTCTAAAAAACTAAGCCCTGCTTGAGTAAGCTTTCCATCTTTATAAGCTATCGCCCTAGGTGCACCTATAAATTCCACAAAAGAATCATCTTGTTTTTCTTTAAAATTTTCATGAATAAAAACCAATCTTCTAGGAGTATAGAAAAATTTAAATTCAGATTCTAAATGATACTCTTGTAAAATCTTTTCCCATTTTTTAGTAATATTTGGAAGCTCTTTTAATAAAGGAATAGCAGGAAGTTCTTCTGTGCCTATTTCTATTAACAATTTCATTTTACACTCTTTTTTAAAAATTTTTAGTGTATTTTACCTATTTTTTTTAAAATCTTTCTTTGTTTTTAGTTTTTCTTCTCTTTGTTTAGCTTTTTCTTGCATTTGGCGGTTAAAGCCAAACACAAGAAAAACCATAAAAGCTATAAACAAAGCAATAATAATATAATCTATCATTAGTCCCAACACTCTGCATTTTTAATACCAAGCTTTGAAGCACTAAATACCGGATCTCTACCTTGTCTTTTTTGCTCGCTAAAGTCTTTTAATACCTTTTTCACTATACCACCAAGTAATAAAATAGAAATGATATTAATCGTAGCCATAAATGCCATGGTAGTATCAGCTAAATCCCACGCAAATTTTAAATCCATATTTGCACCAATAAAAATCATAAGCACAGCGCTTGCTTTAAAAAGATTGATAATAATAGGATTTTGAGTAAGGTATTTAATATTTGCTTGAGCATAATAATAATTTCCTATCAAAGAAGTAATAGCAAATAAAACTATACTAACAGTAGTAAAATGCACACCTAAATTTCCATAATATTCTTTCATAGATTCTTGCACCAAGGGTAGTGCTGTTAAAATAGGCTTACCATCTACGCCGATATTATTTGCATAAGCAAGTGAAAATAACACTAAAAATCCTGAACTTGTACAAATAATCACATCAATTAATACAGAAAATGCTTGAATAACTCCTTGTTTTGCAGGGTGAGTTGTAAGAGCTGAAGCTGCTGCATTTGGCGCTGAACCCATGCCTGCTTCATTAGAAAATAATCCTCTTTTTATACCTATAACCAAAGCAGAACCTGCAAATCCACCAAAAATAGCTTCAAAATCAAAAGCACTTTTAAAAATCATAGAAAACACTTCAGGAATTTTATCAAAATTCATAAACATTGCTATGATAGATAAACCAACATAAATCATTGCCATAATAGGAACGATAACTGAGCTTACTTTACCTATTTTAGTATGATCACCAAAAAACATATAAGCAGCAAAAACAGCTAAAATTGCTCCTATTACAATAGGCCACCAACTTTGAGCAAAGCTTACTTCACTAGCATCAACCATGCCTTTATAGTAAAACTCAAATGCTGAAGTCATAGTTTGACTTTGAAGACCATTAAATCCATAAGCATAAGTAATGATTAAAATCACCGCAAAAACAGCTCCAAGCCATTTTAAATTTAAAGCTTTACTAATATAATAAGCAGGACCACCTTTAAAACTTTTACCATCACGGCTTTTATAAACTTGCGCTAAAGTACTTTCTGCAAAAGCTGAGGCACCACCAAAAAACGCCATAGCCCACATCCAAAATAAAGCACCTGGTCCACCCAAAACAACTGCTACTGCGATACCTGCGATATTTCCTATACCAACTCTTGAAGCTGTTGAAATCATCAAAGCTTGAAAAGGAGTAATATGGTGTTTTTCATGCTTTTCTTGCTTTTCTGTTAAGATATCAAATACATAAGGAAGCATTCGAAATTGCACAAAACCAGTCAAATAACTATAATAAAACCCCGTGACAATAAGTAAAATTACTAAAATAGAATAATACTGATTATTCACAAAGGCAACAAATTGGGATATTAAATCCATATTTATCTCCTTTTTTATAAATTTTCAAATACAAATTTATCATAAAAAAATGAATTTGTTATAAAAAAATATAATTTTAGGTTAAATTTATTTTATTTTTTATAGCTATGTGAAATTTTAACTCAAAATATTAACAACAACATCACATAAAACACCTTTAAGTAAAAAGAAAACTTAATTTTTATACACTTAGATTTTTAAAAATTTATCAAGGTGTGCAAGTTGAAACAAAATACGATGAAACTTTTTGTATTTTTTGCCATTATTATTTTTTGGGTTTATTTCTCATTTCCTATTGAAATTTTACAAGTCAAAGATCAAAATGGTTTAGCCACAGGTGAATATGCTTATACCATAGAAGCTAAAGCTTATGTTCATAGTTATTTCACAACACTTGGTTTAACAGTGGGTGGGATTTTAATAGGAATAGTGTTTGGTTTTTTCCTAGCATTTTTAAGATTTTTAGAAATCCAAAGTTTAAATTTTATTATAGATGAATACATAGACATCATACGCGGAACCCCTTTACTTTTACAACTTTTGATTTTTTCAGTAGTGATTTTTGCTACTTGGAGTGATAATTTTTATGTGGCTATTATCGCGCTTGGGCTTAATAGCTCTGCTTATGTAGCTGAAATCGTAAGAAGTGGAATTCAAAGTGTAGACAAAGGACAAATGGAAGCAGCAAGAGCAATGGGACTTAATTATTCTGCTTCTATGAGACTAATCATCTTCCCGCAGGCAATTAAAAACATTTTACCTTCTTTGATGAATGAATTTATTTCTTTATTTAAAGAAACTTCAATAGTAGGTTATATTAGTGTTATGGATATTACCATGCAAAGTAAAAGCTTGCAAGCAATTTATTATAATCCTAAACCTATTATTTTTACAGGACTTGTATATTATATAAGTGTTAAAATTTTAACACTTATCGCAAGAATTATAGAAGTGAGATTAAATAAACATGATTAAAATAGAAAATTTAATTAAAAAATACGGAGATTTAGAAGTCTTAAAAGATATTAGTGTTGAAGTACATAAAGGCGATATTATTGCTATTATAGGGCCTAGTGGAGGTGGAAAAAGTACTTTTTTACGCTGTTTAAATAAACTTGAAACACCAGATAGTGGTAATATTTATATCAATAATGTTAATATACTTGATAAAAAAGCAGATATCAATAAAATTCGTCAAAAAGTAAGCATGGTATTTCAACATTTTAATCTTTTTAATAATAAAAATGTTTTAGAAAATTTATGTCTAGCGCCAGTACAAACAAAAATCATGAGTAAAGACGAAGCAGTAAAAAAAGCACGAGAACTACTCAAAAAAGTTGGCTTAAGTGATAAAGAAAGCTATTTTCCTCACAAACTCTCAGGCGGACAAAAACAGCGTATTGCCATAGCAAGGTCATTAATGATGAATCCTGATGTGATTTTATTTGATGAACCAACTTCAGCTTTAGATCCTGAAATGATAGGTGAAGTTTTAAACATCATGAAAGAAGTAGCTAAAGAAGGTCTAACCATGCTTGTAGTTACACATGAAATGGGATTTGCAAGAAATGTAGCTAATCGAATTTTCTTTATGGATAAAGGCATTATAGCAGTAGATGAATGTCCTAAAATAGCTTTTGAAAACCCAAAAAATGAAAGATTGAAAGAATTTTTAAATCAAGTTTTAAATCATTAAAATTTTTCAAAAGAGGCAAAATTTTGCCTCAAAGCCTCATAACTCACTATACCTACACTTGTAGCTAAATTTAAACTTCTACCACAATCTTTCATCGGTATAGTAATGACATTTTCCCATTTTTTTTGCATTAAATCCATAGGTAAGCCAAAACTTTCACTTCCAAAAAACAAAAAATCACCTTTTTGATAATTTACGTCAAAATAAGCTTGAGTAGTTTTAGTTGTCGCAAAGAAAAATCTATCTTGAAATTTTTCATATTCTTTTAAAAAATCTTCTAAATTATTCCATAATAAAGGATTTAATTTTTTCCAATAATCAAGCCCCGCTCTTTTAACTGCCTTTTCATCGATACTAAAAAGTGGATTGATAATATGTAAAGTAAATCCCGCATTAAAACACATTCTGCCTATACTTCCTGTATTTTGTGGTATACGAGGCTCAACCAAGACTATATGAAACATCTTTTTCCTTAAATGGTGTCCCCAGCAAGGTTTGAACTTGCGGCCTCAGAATTAGGAATTCTGCGCTCTATCCAGCTGAGCTATGAGGACAAATATTTTTTATTATTTTAAGAAAAAATTTATTTTATAGAGCTTAAATTTTAAGCTCTATAAAAAAACATTTTGGATTTTCATCAAAACCTAAAATTCCATTATGTGCATCAATAATTTGTTTTGACAAAGAAAGTCCTAGACCATTGCCTTTTAACTTAGTTGTTTTAAAAGCTTCAAAAACCATTTTTTTATCTTTGATACTTACCCCGTTATCATAAACTTTGATAAAGATTTTATCTTCTTTTTGCTCACATTTAACTTTTATACAACCATCATCATTTTCACTTTCTTCAATAGCATCTATGGCATTATAAAGCAAATTTTGCAAAACCAAAGCAAGCAAAGATTTATCTGCGTTGATTTTTAAATCTAAAAATTCAAATGTAAAATCAATATTAGCTAGATAATTATAAGCTCCAATAGCTTGTTCGCATTCATCTTGTAATTCTTTTAAATTAAATTCATTTAAATTAACATGCACTCCTTTTGTAAAAAGCAAAGTAGAATTTACAATACGCTCCACCCTAGAAATAGCTTTTTGAATTTCTAATACTATATGCTTATTTTTTAACTCACTTCTTTCAAACAAAGTTGAACTTAACAAAGAAATAGAACCGATAGGATTGCGTATTTCATGTGCTAGGTGTGCTGCTACTGTACCCATACTGGCTAATCTTTCATTCCTTTTTTCATCGCTAATATCAGTGGCGCTAACTATAAGTTTATCTGCATGAGAGGTGACTTTTATTAAATAAAATTTATGATCAAACTCAAGCTCATAATGAGTTTTTTCAAGATCAATTTTTTCTAAAAGTTTTGGTTGTTGATTAGCTAAGTTATTTTGAAGTGTTATCTTTTTATTAGTATCTAAAACCCACAAAGCCATTGGTAAAACTTCTATAATATCACTTACCATTTGTCTTAACGCAGTGTAGTTTTCATTAAGTTGCTTATATTCATTTTCTATAACATAGGTTTGCTCTATTAAGGCTTTTAGCCCTTGTTGTAAATTTTCTTTTTCACTAGAATCTAAACTTTTTAAAATATTCTCATCCACACTTAATCCTTAATTAAAAATTGAAAATCTTCTAAAGTATATAAAAGCAAATTACGCTCCTTATTTAGAATAAGCTCTTTACTAAAGCCACTCTTTGAAAAAAGCACATATAAATTAGGTTGAATTTGCAACTGTTTTGCTTTATTTTTTAAAGTATTTAAAATATTTTTACATATTTTTCTTTCTTTAAATTTAACCTCACCTAAAACACAAAAATTTTCTTTTTTATAATAAAGATCTATCTCACAGTAATAATTCCAAAAACTATACACCTGCTTTACCTTAAGCTTTTTAGCTAAAAATTCTTTACACAAAAGCTCAAAAGTAAAGCTTTGATATTTTTCTAAATTTTCTTGGATTACTTCCATTAGCTCGTTGTATCTTTTCATCGTAATTAAGTTTAAATTAGGATATATAAAATAAAAGAAAAATCTCAATCCTTGATTTTTAAAAACAACCTTATCTTGAATGCTATATGAGCGTAATTCTTTTTTAATCTTTTGTCTTTTATTTTTCACAATAGGCTTTTCTTGACTTTTTTCCAAAGTCAAAATATTTTTTTCTAAAAGTTTATTAACAAGTCCTAGAGCTTGAAAATGCGGAATAGATTTATTGATAGAATAGCGTTTTCTATCATTTTTACTTAAAACGCTCAAAGCCTTCAAAGCATTATCATCTAAATTTAAATAAGATAAAATATCAAAAGCTTTTAAAATAAAAACATTTAAAATATTATCATATAAACTTAATTTCAAATCAAATTCAAACTCATCAAAAATACTATAAAAATCAAAAATATTTTTAAGCTCCAAAGTTTCACAGCGTTTTGAAAAATCACTAAAATTTATAACCACATCCTTATTTTAAATATTTTGTATGATATAATTTTAACAAATTTTTGGGGGATTTTTTTGAATATTGAAACATTAAAACAAGATATTATTTTAAAAAAAGGCATATATTATTTTGATTTTACAGCTAGCGCTTTAGCATTAAAAAGTATAGAAAAAGAAATAAAAAAAATTCTTACAACTTATGCAAATACACATTCAGATAGCTCTTTAAATTCTTTCATCACGCAGCAACATTATGAAAATGCAAGAACAAATTTAAAAAAATACCTTGAATTAGATAATAGCTTTGCTCTTATAGCTTGCGGGAGTGGATCTTCAGCTGCTATTAAAAAATTTCAAGAACTTTTAGGTCTATATATACCCCCGCTTATTAAAGAAAAATACTTTAAAAATACAGATAAAAACACCTTACCTTTAGTTATAGTAGGACCTTATGAACATCATTCTAACGAGCTTTCATTCAGAGAAGCTTTGTGTGAATGCGTTCGCATACCCTTAGATAAAAAAGGCGAGTTAGATTATGCTTTTTTGGAAAAATTGTTAAAAAAATCCAAAAACAGACAAATCATAGCAAGTTTTAACGCTGCTTCAAATGTCACAGGAATTTTAAGTGATTATAAAAAAATCTACACTCTAATCAAACAATATGATGGCGTAGTTGCTTTTGATATTTCCACCTTAGCTCCTTATGCTAACTTAAATCCTAAATTTTACGATGCAGTGTTTATCAGTTCTCATAAATTACTTGGTGGTGTAGGATCTTGTGGCTTACTTGCTATTAAAAAAAATCTATGTGGTAATACTCCTAGCTTTGCTGCAGGTGGAACCGTAGGCTATGTTTCAAGAACTTCTCAGCAATACTTATGCGAGGTTGAAAATTTAGAAGAAGGTGGCACACCTGGAATTATTCAACTTATTAGAGCAAGTTTAGCTTTTAAAGTACGCAATGAAATAGGTTTAAAAAATATAGAAAAAAAAGAAAAAGAGCTTTGTGAGTATTTTTTAAAACAATGTACAAATTTTCCAAAAATGATCTTATATGCAAAAAATATCACTCATAGATTGCCTATTTTTGCTTTTAACATAGAAGGAATTTCTCCTTTTGATTTAGCTTACAAACTAAGCAAAACTTATAAGATAGAAACAAGAGCAGGCTGTGCTTGCGCAGGACCTTATGGGCATGATTTACTAAAATTAAAAGATAATCAAGAGCTAAAATTTAAACCAGGTTGGCTAAGAGTGGGTTTTCATTATACACACACAAAAGAAGATATAGAGTATTTTTTTAAAGCCTTGAAAGCAAGTATCAAGGCTTTAAGTTGATTATTGCAAATCGTATTTTTCTACGATTTTTTGGTAAGTACCATCAGCTTTAACTTTTTCTAAACCTGCATTAATTTTTTGAACAAGCTCAGTTTGTTTTCCTTTATCAAAAGCTATACAAAATCCTGAACTTCCATCATTTTCTTCTAAAAATGCTTCTAACTCTTCATTAGTTTTTAAATAACCTTTACCGATATCTTTATCTGTCAAAACTGCATCAACTTTACCAGCTTTTAAAGCCAAAATTGCAGCTAACATTTCTTCGCTAGCCACCACTTGAGCATTTGGAATAGCCTTAGCAGCACTTTCTTGGATGGTTCCAAGTTGAACACCTATTTTTTTACCTTCCAAACTTTGTTTATCACTGATACTAGAATCTGTTTTTAGTTTTAAATATAAATTTTTAGTATTAAAATAAGTATCACTAAAATCCATACTAGTAAGTCTTTGTGGTGTTGAACTCATAGCAGAAGCTATCATATCAATCTTTCCAGCTTTTAAAGCAGGAATCAAACCATCAAAACTCATGTTTACCCACTCAAGTTTTAAATTTTCTCTTTTTGCAACCTCTTCTAGTAAATCAACATCAAATCCGGTAATTTTTGCATCTTTAACAAAATCAAAAGGAGGATAATTTGCAGCTATACCTACTTTATAAACTTTTTCACTAGAAGCACTAGCTTGATTTTTATCGCTTGAGCAAGCACCTAAAGCCAATATACCAAATAACGCCAAAACAACATATAATATTTTTTTCATTTCTTTCCTTTATTAAAAATTAAAAATAAAATTGATAAATGATTATAATGTGTTTAAACGCCTGTATTTCTTCATATCCGCCTCCTTATATAATAAATATAGCATAATTATAGCAGAAAAAAGTTTTTTGTAAAGACTTGATAGCAAATATTTTTTATTTAAGTTATTTTTTATATATTTTAATTAACAAATTTATATTTTTACCTTTTTACTAATCATTAAAACATAGCCTATTCCAAGACAAATAGACCACATTGAACTACCTCCATAGCTTAAAAGTGGCACAGCAACACCTTTTAATGGAGTCAAGGAAATAATTCCAAAAGCATTCATAAAAAATGAAAATAATAAAAGCAAAGCTACACCCGAACAAAACAAAAAATGAACTTTATTTTCACAACGCCCTGCTATTCTAAAAATTCGAAGTATTACCATCAAATATATAAAACAAATAATACTTAATCCTAATAGTCCTATCTCTTCAGTAATCCCTGATAAGACAAAGTCCGTATGGACCTCACTTAAAAATCCTAGTTTAAAAGTTCCAAGCCCTAAACCCTCTCCAAAAAATCCACCATGAGCTATAGCATTTAAACTATGTGAAATTTGATAAGGCTCTGAGTTGTGACTTACTCTTAAAACACTTGCTAGCCAATCAGGAAAGAAAGGTAAAAACGCATCTTGGATATTTCCCCACCAAGCAGAAATACGCTGAATTCTTCTTTGATTACTTAAGATTACCAAAACCCCAATCATTCCAACAATAACCACGCCAAAAGCAAAAAGTCTTTTACTAGCTCCTGCAAAAAAAGCTAAAGCAAAAACCAAGAAAAAAGAAATAACGCTTTGCCCTAAATCATTTTGTGTCATATAAATATAACCAATAACAAAAGCAGCTAAAATAAAATAAGGAATTAAAATTAAAACTTCATGTTTGATTGCTTTTTTGCTATCATCAATTCTTCTTGTATAAGACCAAGCAAGGAAATAAATCAAGCCTATTTTAAAAAATTCAACTGGAGAGATAGATAAAGGACCAAGCCTAATCCACCTTTTAGCGCCACCTGCTGCAGTAGCAAGAAAGGTAGGTAGAAAAGGTAAAATAAGTATAAATAAAAAAGAGATGAGTAAAACGCTTATCATCAAATAATGCGCCATTTTACTATCAGGATTTAATCTTGAAACAAAATAAATAATAGCTATACCACTAAGCCCAAAAAAAAGCTGTCTGATAAAAAAGTGAAATTCATTATATTCTAAATAAAGAACAGTAAAAGCACTTAAAGAATATGAAAAAAGTATTCCTATAGTTATAAGAATGCAACTTAAAAAAAATAACTTTCTATCAGCAACCAATATTATTCCCTAAATTTTTATAAAAAATTAATTTTAATAAATTGCAACTTAAAATGATGTTATTTTAGCATCAAGTGTTATTTTTATATAAAGATTTTAAACTCTCATAAGCAAGCTGAATTTTCTCAAATTCTTCACGGCAATAAGCTTGTTCGATCTTACTTTTACCTTGATGGCGATCAGGATGATAAATTTTAACCAAATTAAGATAATTTTGTCTAATAGTAGCAAAATCATCACTAGAATTACATCCTAGTGTTTGAAAATAATTTTCAAAAAGCTTTGCCAGAGCATTAAATTTCCAATTAGTACTAGCTTTGTTTTTCATTTTATTTCTAAATTCTAAAAGCTGAGTTTCATTAATCGTAAAATCAACACAATATTTCAAATGCTCATTTACACTAGCTAAAATTTCTAAAAGATTTAAAGTATTATCATCTTTGTATTCTACTGAAAAAATACAATTTTTTTCATCATACACGCTTTTATGATCTTTAAAATACTGCTCTAAATACACAGCAAATAATTTTTCATTCGAACTTAGTGTGATTAAAATATTCTTTTGTGCAAAACCTATTTTAGCAAAGATTACAGGTTTTAAAGTATTTGCTTGAGCAAGATTTAATTTAAAGGTTTTATAATGTGCAAAAGCAAGATTATCAATTTGATTTCCAGTATTTTTTTTATATTTGTGATTAACAAGTTTTAAAAAATATCTTCTTTGAGGAATTTCATTTTCTACAAAAAAAGACAAGGTTTTATTTTTATTACCTATAACTTTGGAAAAATTTTTACGGATAAGATCTTGAAAATATTTAAACATTAAAAAATCATCAGTATTAACACTAACTGATTCTAAAGTTTGCACTACTTGCATAAAATCCTCTCTATAAACCTAACTCCACAAAAATGCTTGCTCATTTAAAGCACTAGTGTGTTTTAAAATTTCATTTGGACTATAATCGGCTTTATATGCTAAAGATTGACACCCTTTTACAAAATATCCCAAATAAATATATTTTAATTTTTTTAATTGTGCAAGTTTAATTTCTGTTAAAAGTGAGTATTTACCAAGACTTAGATGGGAAAAATCTGGATCATAAAAACAATATATACTAGAAATTCCATCTTCTAAAATATCAATCAAATCAACACAAACTAACTTATTGTCTATATAAAAATCAAGCTCGTATCCAAAAGTACCAGCATTATCTACATAAAGATTATAATATTTTCTAAAATTTAAATCATAAATTTTCCAATTTCTTTTATCTTTTTGGTAATGGTGATATTTTTCATAAAGCAATAAATGCTCATCACTTAAAGAAGGTTTTTGTAAGATTATTTTAGTGGCTGTATTTTTTTTCAAAACCCTGCGATAACTTTTGCTAAAATGAAAATTTTCTACTAAAATACGTAAATTTTGACACTCATTACAATCATTACATATTGGTCTTGAAAAATACGAACCAAAGCGACGCCAACCTCTTGAAACTAGTTCTTGATTTTGTGTTTTTGTGATAAAAGATATATAATTATACTCATTTCTACAGTACCTATTTTCAAGATAAGGGCATTCTTCTTCTAAAGTACAAAAACCAATAATATTATTCATTAGATCTTTTTAATATCACTATTTTTTACAAATTCCATAAATTCATTAGCCAAACGCTCTTCTTTTAAAAACATATCTTCAAATTCTTGCTCTTGTTTTTTATCTTCATTTTGCTTAGCTAAATCTTTTTGTATAGCATCTAAGTCAGTATTTTTCATACTAACTCCACTTTTACTCGCTTTAACCTTTTCTTTTTTTACTTGACCTTGTTCTTTTTGGAGTGCTTTTTTTATATCTTTTAATTCATCTAAAAAACTCATGATTGTCTACTTTCTTTTATCTTTTGTAAAGTCGCAGCTATAGCAGCAATTACTTCTTCTTTGTTTTCTTGGTGTCTATCTTCTGTTTTTTCTAAAAGCTCTTCCATATGTGTTTCTATAAAAGAAGTATCAAAATACCCTCTTCTAAATTCTCTTATTTTGGTAATTGCAATCAAAAATGGCACAGTTGTTCTAATATCATCAATCACAAATTCTTTCAAAGCTCTCTCAAGTCTATTAACTGCACTATCATAACTTGAACCTTTAACAATTAATTTTGCAAGCAAAGAATCATAATAAGGCGGCACGGTATAGTCTTTATATAAATGACTATCTACTCTCACAGATGGCCCTAAAGCTGGAAAATATTCTGTGATTTTACCCGGACTTGGAATGAAATTTTTCCATACATTTTCTGCTGTAATCCTAGCTTCTATCGCAAAACCTCTTGGTTTTATATCGCTTTGCTCAAGATCTAAAATTTCCCCATTTGCTATACGAATTTGTCTTGTGATAAGATCAATTCCTGTGATTTCTTCTGTGATTGGGTGTTCTACTTGAATTCTTGTATTCATTTCCATAAAATAAAATCTATTATAATCATCAAGTAAAAACTCAACCGTCCCAACATTGG
The DNA here is from genome assembly GCF_024723595.1 of Campylobacter sp. LMG 7929. Classification (NCBI taxonomy): domain Bacteria; kingdom Pseudomonadati; phylum Campylobacterota; class Epsilonproteobacteria; order Campylobacterales; family Campylobacteraceae; genus Campylobacter; species Campylobacter sp. LMG 7929. The sequence continues at coordinate 17,720 of NZ_JANQCY010000008.1, forward strand.
TATAACCCACAGCTTTTGCAGCAGCTACTGCGGTAACTCCTATGGTTTTTCTTAGTTTTTCTGAGATACTTGGACAAGGTGCTATTTCAATGATTTTTTGATGTCTTCTTTGTATTGAACAATCCCTTTCACAAAGATGGATGATATTACCATAATTATCTGCTAAAATTTGAAACTCAATATGCCTTGGATTAATAACATATTTTTCCATAAAAACTTCATCATTTTTAAAAAAGCTTAATGCCTCTCTTTTGCACGCTTCAAAAGATTTTTCTAAATCTTCTTCTTTATGTACTACGCGTATACCTCTACCACCACCGCCACCACTGGCTTTTAAAATCACCGGATAACCTATTTTTAAAGCTTGAAGTTTTATCTCTTCTAATGTACAATGATTTAATTTTTCAGTACCTGGAACCACAGGAATTCCATTTTTTTTCATTAAATATCTTGCTATATTTTTATTTCCCATTTTACGGATAACATCTGATTTTGGTCCTATAAAGACAATCCCTGCTTCTTCGCATTCTTTAGCAAACTCATAATTTTCACTTAAAAAGCCATATCCAGGATGTATAGCATCGGCTCCACAAGCTTTAGCAATTTCAACTATTCTTTTGCCATCTAAATACCCTCTTATAGCATCAGTTCCTATTCTATACGCTTCATCAGCAACTTTTACATGCAAACACTCATGATCAGGTTCAGTATAAACAGCAACGCTTTTTATATGTAAATCTCTACAAGCACGGATTACCCTTACTGCAATCTCACCTCTATTAGCTATTAAAATCTTATGTATCATTACTTTGCCTTAAGCTAAAATATTATTCAAAGAAGATTAGCATAAAAATATAAAAATTCTATAAAATTACTTGTTTTTGCTAATTTTAAGAATTTTTTGATAAAATTACTCTTTTATTTTGCGCCCATAGCTCAGCTGGATAGAGCATTTGATTGCGGTTCAAAAGGTCAGAGGTTCGAATCCTCTTGGGCGTACCACTTTACTTACATTCTTTGTCTATAAAATTCCTTTCTAAAATTTTCAAATTCGTCTTTAATAATAGCTTCACGCATTTGCTTTACCAAATTTAAATAATAATGTAAATTATGAATACTTGCAAGTCTAAAAAAGGTTAATTCTTTGGCTTTAAATAAATGATTTAAATAAGCTCTTGAAAAGTTTTTACATGTATAGCAAGAACATTTGCTGTCTATAGGAGCATGATCAGTGATAAATTCTGCTTTTTTGATATTAAATTTTCCAAAGCTAGCAAATAAAGTTCCATTTCTTGCATTTCTTGTTGGCATCACACAATCAAACATATCAACACCTCTTGCTACATTTTCTACTAAATCTTCAGGTGTACCAACTCCCATTAAATATCTAGGGCGATTGTTATCCACATAAGGCATCATAGCTTCAACCGTATCATACATAGCCTCATTTTCTTCTCCTACGCTTAATCCACCTATAGCAAGTCCATCAAAATCCATCTCACAAAGTGCTTGAGAACAAATTTTTCTAGCTTCAAAATCCGTTCCACCTTGGATAATACCAAAGATATTTTGCCCTATTCCTACACCTTGGCTTTGCTTTAATTTATGATAATCAATAGCTTCTTTTGCCCATTTTATAGTACGTTTTAAAGAAAGCTCTATCCTTTCTTTACTTGCAGGCAAAGCCACTAAATCATCTAAAATCATCATAATGTCTGAGTTAAAATCATACTGAGCATCTAAAACACTTTGCGGGGTAAAATAATGCAAACTTCCATCAATATGACTTTTAAATTCAATTCCTTTTTCATCAGGTTTGGAATTTTTATTTAAAGAAAAAGCTTGAAAGCCTCCACTATCTGTTAAAAAAGATCCATTAAACTTACTAAAACCATGCAAGCCACCCATTTGTTTAATCACCTTAGATCCTGGTCTTAAATACAAATGATAAGTATTTGCTAAAATAATTTTTGCATTTAAAATTTCACTCATATCAACAGCATCTAAACTTTTAATCGCAGCCAAAGTTCCAACTGGCATAAAGATGGGAGTTAAAATTTCACTATGTGTAGTTTTTATACGACAAGCTCTAGCATTTGCACTTTTATATTGAACTTCAAATTCCATTGATTTTCCTATATTTTTTGCATAATCATACCAAAGACTTGCTTATAAGTTTTTTTGAAAGAAAGCCTGTTTTTAACAGGCTTAAGAAATTAGTAGTTTTTTACAAATTCAACGATTTTTTCACAACCTTCAATGATATCTTTTTCATTAGTTGCATAAGAAAGTCTAAAATACCCTTCCATACCAAAACCTATACCTGGCACTAAAGCTACTTTTTGCTCTTCTAATAATTTTTTACAAAATCTCATAGAATCACTATCAACTTCTTTACAAGAGATAAATAAATAAAAAGCTCCTTGTGGAATTTGTTCTAATTTTAACTTATCGTTTTTAGCTAAAATTTCACACGCTAATTCTCTACGCTTTAAAAAGGCTTGCCTCATCATTTCAATATCATTATCTGCTTTTCCAAGTAAGGCTGGTAAAGCTGCATGCTGAATGATTGAGCAGATATTTGAAGTGCTTTGTCCTTGTAATTTTTTAACAGCATTATTAAACTCACTCATTTTGCTTGCCATATAACCAAAACGCCATCCTGGCATAGCACCGCATTTGCTAAGACCATTAATACTTACAGTTCTATTTAAAGCATCTTCACTCACTTGTGCAAAAGCACAAAATTCTCCATCATAAACTAATTTTTCATAAATCTCATCACTCAAAACTACGATTTTAGTTCCTTCTAAAACCTTAGCTAAAGCAGTAATTTCTTCTTTAGAATATATTGCCCCTGTAGGATTTGATGGAGAATTAAACATTAAAACCTTTGTTTTTGGAGTAATAGCTTGTTTTAATTGCTCAGGAGTAATTTTAAAGCCATTTTTTGCTTCACCTTCTATAAATACAGGAGTTCCACCTGCAAATTTCACCATTTCAGGATAACTCACCCAATAAGGACTTGGTATAATAATCTCATCACCTTCTTCAACTAAACACTCAATTGCCATAAACAAAGAATGTTTAGCACCAACATTGGTAATGATTTCGCTTGCTTTATATTCTAAATTATTATCATTTTTAAATTTATATTGTATAGCTTCTATAACTTCTTTTATACCCACAACTGGCGTATAAGCTCCACAACCTTTTTCAATGGCTTCAATTGCTGCTTTTTTAATGATTTCTGGAGTATCAAAATCAGGCTCACCTGCTGAAAAACTAATAACTTTTTCACCATTTGCTTTTAAAGTTTTGGCTATATCAGTCATTACTAAAGTTAAGGATTCTCCTAAATTTTGAGATCTTTGACTTAGCATTTTTTATCCTTTATTTTTTTGCTTTGATTTTTATTTGTGTTAATTGTTACAACTTGGAGCTTAAAAAAATCTACGAATAAAATTAAGAGTGTATATTTTTATAAATTTGTGTAGAAACTATACATTTTCTACACATAAAAATTTTACATTGTTTCTTTGAGTAATTATTCCAAAGCTTCTATATCGCTTTCATTATGATGGATAAAACGCTCATCTTTTTCTATAGTTTCAACCAAACGCCCTACTCTTTCCCATCTAACTTTTTTATTTTCATCCCATGAAAAATAAATAAACCAAGGTTGACCAACTATATATTTATAATCTACACTCCCCCAAAATCTACTATCACTAGAGTGATCACGGTTATCTCCCATCATAAAATACTCATTTTCAGGAACTTTATAATAATAAGCATTAAAACCATAAATATTATTAGCACCTAATTCATCAAAAGAAGCGGGCTTCATAGCAAATTGACCTAAATTTAAATAGCGAAAAAACACACTTTCTATATCCACTCTAGAATCATAATGTATTCCTTTTTCTACAAAAGGTTCTTTTACAAAAAGCCTTCCGCCTATGATTTTTGTTTTATTAGGATAATAATCTTTCATATACTCATCACCCTCAACCATACGCACATATAAGGTTTTATTTGCAAAAATTACCTCATCCCCACCCTTAGCCACACATCTTTTTACATAATGAATTTTTGGCTCATGTGGATATCTAAATACTACAATATCTCCTCTTTTAGGACCTTCAGCACTTACTAAATGTCCATTTTTATTAAAATCAGGTAAAACAGGCACTTCTATCCAAGGAATATGCGGAGTTGGAATACCATAAGAGAATTTTTTTACAAATAAAAAATCCCCTACTAATAAAGTATTTTTCATAGAACCACTTGGTATAGTAAAAGCTTGTATAAAGAAAAATATAATCAATAAAACAACTATTAAAGTCCCTGTCCAAGATTGCGTGAATTTATAGATTTTTTTCAAAAAATTCATTTTTTAATCCTATTTTTAGCCGATTTTATAGTATTTTCTAAAAGCATTGCTATAGTCATAGGCCCTACCCCGCCTGGCACAGGAGTAATATAACTAGCTTTTTTACTTACATTTTCAAAATCAACATCACCCACTATTTTCCCATCAACCCTATTAATCCCCACATCAACTACTACCACACCCTCTTTAACCATATCTTCTTTTAAAAGATTTGGACAACCTGCTGCTACGATGATAATATCAGCATTTTTTGTATAAGCTTTTAAATCTTTTGTATAAATATGACAAATACTCACACTAGCATTAGCATTTAATAAAAGTGTAGCCATGGGACGACCTACTATATTAGAAGCTCCTATTACAGCTACATCAGCACCTTGTAATTTTATATCATAATGCTCTAAAATTTTCATAACACCCAAAGGTGTACATGGCAAAAAACCACCTTTTAAATTTAAATTTAAATTCCCGACATTAAAAGGATGAAAACCATCTACATCTTTATTAAAATTAATACTTTCTAGGATGATATCTTTATTAATATGTGCTGGTAATGGAAGCTGAACTAAAATTCCATCAACACTATCATCATGATTTAAGGTATTAATCAAAGCCAAAAGTTCATTTTGAGTTGTATTTACATCAAGTCTATAAACCAAAGACTTAATCCCACATTGCTCGCAAGCCTTTGCTTTAGAACCCACATAAGTAGCACTAGCAGGATCTTCACCTACTAAAATCACGGCCAAACAAGGCTCTATGCTTTGGGTTTTAAGTTCTAATACTTCTTGTTTTAGATTATTTTTTATCTCATCACTTAGCTTTTTACCATCTAAAAGTGTCATTTCTTTCCTTAAATTTATAGCTTTCTTTAACTTAAAAAATTGTATCATAATAAAACTTCTTTTTTGTTAAAGGTGATAAATGAAAATTATTTTATTTTTGTTTTTTATAGTTTATGGTGTTTGGGCTGAAGATTTTATCTCACCTAAAGAATACCAAGAATCCCTTTACAAAAATCCAAGAGGCATAAGTTGTGCTAAATGTCATGGTGATGGAGGTCAACAAATACTAGGATATTATACTAAAAATGGAGAAAAAACTCCTTTTATAGTGCCAAGTATTAAAAACACTCCTTATACACGTTTTAGAGAAATTCTAAGCCAACCTCAAGAGGCAAAAAGCATTATGCCAACTTACTCATTAACAGAAGATGAGATGAAATCGCTTTATGATTATATTACTAACAACAAAAGGAGTAACAAATGAAAAATAATAAAAAGGCCTTTGAAGAAGCTTGTGAATATATAGCGGGTGGGGTTGATTCTCCTGTGCGTGCTTTTGCTAGCGTGGGTAGCAATCCTTTATTTATCAAGCAAGGAAAAGGTGCTTATATTAGCGATATAGAAGATAATGCTTATATAGATTATGTACAAAGCTGGGGACCTTTACTTTTTGGACATTGTGATGAGGATATTGAAAAAGCTTGTAAAAAAGCTTTAGAACATGGTTCAAGCTTTGGCGCACCAACCCTAGCTGAAACTAAATTAGCTAAATTTATCCTAAAAGATTGGCCGCATTTAGACAAAATACGCTTTGTAAGTAGTGGCACAGAAGCTACTATGAGTGCTATTCGTCTTGCAAGAGGATTTAGCAAAAAAGATAAAATCATCAAATTCGAAGGGTGTTATCATGGGCATTCTGATTCTTTACTAGTAAGTGCTGGAAGTGGCGCCGCTACTTTTAACACCCCAAGCTCACTAGGAGTATTAACCGATGTAGCTAAAAATACTCTAGTAGCTATTTATAATGACATTGATAGTGTTAAAAACTTAATCAATAATGATGATAATATAGCTTGTATCATTATAGAGCCAATTGCAGGAAACATGGGCTTAGTACCTGCTAAAATAGAATTTTTACAAGAGCTAAGAAAACTATGTGATGAGCATCAAATTCTTTTAATTTTTGATGAAGTTATGAGTGGTTTTAGAGCTTCATACCTAGGCTCTTTTGGAATTAATAATATAAAAGCTGATATAGTAACTTTTGGTAAGGTTATAGGCGGAGGTATGCCTGCGGCTGCTTTTGCTGCAAGAGCTGAAATTATGGATTTATTAAGTCCTTTGGGCGGGGTATATCAAGCAGGAACACTAAGTGGCAATCCTCTTGCTATGGCTGCAGGTTATGCGAGCTTAAAAAAAGCAAGAAATTATGAAGGTTTATATGAAAAATTAGAAAAACTAGGTAAAAGACTTACTCAAGGCTTTAAAGAAGCTGCAAATGATTGCAAAATTCCTTTGCAAGTTAATTGCGTTGGTTCTATGTTTGGATTTTTCTTTTGCGAAAACCCTGTTAATAATTATCAAGATGCTTTAAAATCAGATACTAAATTATTTGCTAAATTTCATGCACAAATGCTAAGCAAAGGTGTGTATTTAGCACCATCTCAATTTGAAACAGGTTTTATATGTGAATGTATGGATAAAAAAATCATTGATAAAACTATACAAGCAGCACAAGAAAGTTTTAAAGCCCTATGAATAAAAGACAAAAAATCATTCGCAAAGGTATAGAAGCTGCAGATGGATTAAGCCTTGGCATATCCATGGTTGTAGCTGTTTTAATCGGAGTTGGCATAGGCTATTTTTTAAAAAACTTAACCGGCATTATTTGGCTTTTTTGGGTAGGAGTGTTTATAGGAGTAGCTGCAGCGATTTTAAATGTTTACAAAGCTTACAAAGCACAAGTAAAAAGCTATGAGGAATTTAAAGAAGAAAATCGCTATAAAGATTTAAAAAATGATCCTAAAGCCTAAAATTTTACTAAAACTCTTGCTAGGATTGAATTTACTTTTCTTAGCAGGAGTTTTTTTCTATAAAGAATTAAGCTTTAAAACCTTTATAAGCTTTGAATTTGGCTTTTTAGCTCAAAATTTAATCATTCTGATATCTTTTTTAAATTATAAAAATTTTATTTTTAAAGCAGCTAAAAATTATGATTTTACACAAAGGCCTTTGCAAATTTTTGCTAAAAAACAACATTCTTTGCCAAAAATTATAAAATTTATCCATATAGATGACGATTTAAAACCAAAATTTAAAAGTATTTTTAAAAACGCATTAGCTTTTTTTTCTTTGTTTAAAATTTTTGCTTATGTGTTTTTAATAGCAGGATTTTTGTTTTTAGAGTTTCAAGGCTTAATGAGTATTTTTGCCTTGTTTTGTGCAATGTTTGTCACACCCATAGCGGTATTAATATATAATTTTTTAATAAGAAAATGTTGAGCTCAAAAAGAACGATTAGATCATTAACTGCATTGTTTTTTGGTATGATTTTTGTTTTTATAGGAAGCGCTTTAACGGTAAATTCTATAGCAATTATTTTAAAACATAACGATGTTAGTAATTTTTATATAGGGATAATAGGAAGTTGTTATTTTCTTGGTGCTATGGTAAGCACTATTAGTGCTCATAGGATAGTCTCTAAAGTAGGACATATAAGATCTTTTGGAATTTTTGCCATCATTTTTGGTATAGCCACTATGCTTCATAGTTTAAATTCTAATCTTTATTTTTGGATGGTTTTGAGATTTTTGCTTGGTTTTTGTTACTATGCACTTTTAATGGTCATAGAATCATGGCTTAATGAAAAAGCAAAAAATGCTATTCGCTCAAGAGTAATAGCCTTTTATGAGGTAGTATTTTACTCATCATCAGGCTTTGGAATTTTACTTATGTCATTTGACTTCCCAAGTAATACAGTATTTATTTTAAGCGCTAGTTTTATTATGTTTGCTTCTATTCCTTTATTTTTAATCCGTATTAAAGAGCCGGTTTTACCACAAAAAACCAAAATTTCCATCCCTAAAGTTTTTGACATAGTGCCTTTAGCTTTAGTGACAAGCTTTATAGCAGGTATGCTTTTAAATGGATTTTTCTCTATGGCTTCTTTATTTATACTCATACAAGGATTTGGTGCAAAAGAAGCTTCGATTTTTATATTTTGTACCATGTTAGGAGGATTTATATCTCAACTTTTCATCGGAACCCTTTCTGATAAAATTAGTCGTAAATTTGCTATTATTTTATGTGCTTTTACGGCTTTAAATGCTATGCTTTGTATTTTATTATTAAGCTATAATATTTATTTAAAATACTTTTTTGGCTTTTTACTGGGTATGGGAATGTGTTGTTTATATGCTCTTTCTTTAGCTAGAGCAAATGACATGCTTGAAGATTCTAGCAAAAGAGTTGAACTTGGCAGAGCCGTTCTTTTTACTTATTCTTTTGGTGCTTTATTTGCGCCTGCTGTGCTTGGAACTTTGATGTATTATTTTGAAGGCAATGGTTTTATGTATTTTTACATCGTTTTATTAACTGTTTTAATTGCCTTTGCTATAGATAAACCAAAATTTAAAAATCTGACCAAATTTAAAAGAAAACCAGGTAACATGGTAATGCTAGATGATAACTAATATTTCTAACAATCAAAATCAATTTGCAAAAAACGAAACAAATAAAGACAACAAAAGCGAGAAATCAGACAAAAAAACCTCACTTAATGATGCTTTAAAAAATCCTTTATTTTCTAAAAATGATCCTGAAGTCAAATTACCTAAAGACTATGTAAGCAAAATCGATCAAAAATTACAAGAATTATTAAATAAACTCTTAGATCAAATCAAAACCAACAAAGATCCTGATTTAGCAGTATTAAAAAATCACAAAGATTTAAATTTTGCACCTAATTTTGCTAATGAAGTTAAAAAACTTCAAGCAGAGCTTTCTAAAAATCCTGAATTTGAAAAACTACTTAAAGTTTTAGAAGATCTAGTTAAACCCGCTAAAGATATCAACAATAAAAATCTTTCATCCTTGGTAAAAAATTCAGGTGTTTTTTTAGAAGCAAAACTCAATCATTCTTTAAAAGAACAAAATTTACCACAAAGCTTTTTTAATCTTTTAAATACCATAAAAGGGGCTACTAGTGAAAATCTAAAACGCGATATAAGTAATTTAGATCTTAAAAATCTTGACACCACAAGCACCTTAAAAGAACTTATTCACATCTTACAAAATCACAAAAAAGATAATAAAATTTCTTTAGAAAATACAAACTACAAGACACTTTTTAAACTATTTGATAAAATAGAAAATTTTAAAAACTATATCAATAAAAATCCAAATTCCATTAGCCAAGAAAAGCTACAAAATATTGCTAATAATTTCATTAAAAATCTCAGTAAAAATTTAGCACTTATCAACAAAGAACTAGCCAAACCTGAAAATATAAAAATTCAAAATACACATATATTAAAAGAGCTTAGTCAAAACATTAAAGATCTTATAACACTTTTAAAAGACATAAAAAATCACAAAAACAAAACTGAAACAATACAAGAAAATTTAAATAAAACTCCACACACTAAAGACATCAAAGAAGAGTTAAAAGAGGAAATAAAAACTCCACAAAAAAACACAGAAGATAAAAAAGAAACTCAACAAAAACAAGAAAGCATGACAAAAGATAAAGAAATTCAAAACACAAAAGAAGAAAAAATACCACAAAAAAATACTGAAGATTTAAACAAAAATGATAATAAAAGTCAAAATTTACAAACAAATAATACTAAATTAGAAGATATATTTAAAAGTACTTCAGGTAAAATTTTACTAGAAGATATTTTCAAACAAAATGTAAGTAAAAATCTTAATTTTAGTCAAAATTTACAAGAAGAGCTTTTAAATAATCTAAACAAAGAACTAGGCTTAATAGGAAGAAAACTCAATGAGGTTTTAAAAGCTTTAGATCCTAAAAATTATGAAGCAAAAAATTCTTTAGATGATATAAAAAACATAGAAAAAAAATTAGAACTTTCTATAAAAGATCTTGGAAAAATTACTCCAAAAGATACTGCAGAAATTTCTTCAGAATTACAAAAAGACATCAAATCTACTCTTTTGCAAGTTTCTAATCTGGCTAAAAATTTAGACAATGAAAGCATATTAAATCAAGCAAATCGTCTTATAGCTCAGCTTGAGTTTAATCAGCTTTTATCTTTAGCTAATAATAGCATTCATACTTTTTTACCTTTCTTTTGGGATGATTTAGAAAAATCCAATGTAGTCTTTAAACGTGGCAAAAAAGATAAATTTTATGCGCAAATTAATCTTGAATTTGAAAAATTAGGAAAAATCAATGTATTTTTATCTCTAAGCAATGATAAATACATCGATATAAATATGATGATAGAAAATGCTAATTTTAGAAAAAAACTTTACGAAAGAGCACATGAGCTAAAAAAAGCCTTAGTTAAAGTAGGACTTCTAAGCTCTAATTTTTTCATCAGTGATATAGTTAAAAGTAAATTTCATAATCAAGAAGAATACAATGACTTTAATATGGGTTTTGATACAAGGGCTTAAAAATGGCTAAAAAAACAAAAAAAGCCGTTGCGCTAGGCTATAACAAAGAAGATCAAAATGCACCAAAAATCCTAGCTAATGCCAAAGGTGAAAACGCTGCTAAAATCATCTCTTTAGCTAAAGAAAATGGCATACCCATAAAAGAAGACAAAGACTTAGTAGAAGTTCTTAGCAAGCTTGACTTAGGCGATGAAATCCCGCCTAATATGTATAAAGCAGTGGCTGAAATTTTTGCCTTTTTATATAAAGTTGCTAATGAAGATGAGAATAAGCAAAATCCGCAATCTTCTTAGAAAATTCAACTTGTTCATAAGCGTTTTTACTAAATTTTAAAAACCCTTTTTGGGCAATTAAAACTATAGTTGAACCTAGCTCAAAATTTCCAAGTCTTTGACCTTTTTTTACAAAAAGCCCATCATAAGTATGAGTAAAATCAAAATTTGCAGCATTAGTTTGTACACTAGTATCAAAACTAAAATGCATTTTACCTACATTTAGCGCACCCACAAATACCATCCAAAGTATAAATTTTCCTTCCACTAAACACTTTAAAACTACTCTTTCATTTTTAGTATAAAGGTTTATAATCTTAGCCAACTTTGCCTCACTCACACTAAATAAAGCCCCGCTCATATAAGTAGCACTTAAAATTTGCATATTACAAGGTGCGTGATAATGATGATAATCTTTTGGAGATAGATAAATATTTGCATAATCTATGCCATTTTCTAATTCTTCTTTGCTAGCTGAGTTTTTTAAAAGCTCTTCTATGCTATAACTTGAACCTTTAATGCTAAAGGCTAAATTTTCTTTTAAATCATTTTGAAAACTACTTCCAAGTTCTAAAATTTTACCATCACTTGGACTTATAAAGCCATCTTCTAATTCTCGCTCATTTAACAAAGTTCTTGTAAATAAAGCATTTAAGCTCTCATATTCTTCTAAGGATTTAAATTCACTCATATTGATATTAAAAGCATTCACATAAGCTTTATTAATGTTTTTTTGTATGATTTTTGGAAATTTATATTTTGCTATGATTCCAAATATTTTTGAAGCACTATTACTAAATCCCACTCATTCTCCTTTTAATCTAATCAAAGCTATCTCACTAGGAGCTAAAAATCTCACAGCAGGCCCCCAAAATCCAGCTCCACTGCTTACATAAAGCAAACTATCTTTGCTTAATTTATAAAGCCCATACACAAAGCCTTGCTCTAAATATACTAGCAAAGAAAAAGGGAAAATTTGTCCTGCGTGTGTATGTCCTGATAAAATCAAATCAAACCCACTCACATCATAGGTTTTTACATATTTTGGCTGATGCGTGATTAAAATATTAACTTTTTCTTGATTGATTTGAGTTTTAATTTTTTCTATATTGCTTTCTTTAAAACCCAAACGTTTAGCAGCCAAATCCAAAGTCCCACTTAAAGTAAAATCTCCAAAATCAATACTTTCATCTTCTAAAACTTTGAAATTTTTAAGCGTTTTAAGCTTTTTGCTTATTGCATTTATATCATTATAATACTCATGATTTCCATAAACAAAATAAGTACCATATTTTGATTTAAAATTTTCTAATAAATTAATATAAGACATACTAGCTATATCTGCATCAATTAAATCCCCAGCTATGATGATTATATCAACATTTAAAGCATTAACCTCATCAATTAAGGTTTTTAAAAAATCTTCACCTAAATTTTTCCCTAAATGCACATCAGAAAGCAAAGCTATGTTTAAATCTTCTTTTAAATTTTTAATTTTAATATCTACCTCATTAACCTTAGGTGTGCTAATAGCATTTACAAAGCCTTTAAACACCATACTAACGCTAAGTATAATAAGCCAAGAATCAAAAATTAATTTTAAAAACTTTCTTCTTTGAAGGCTAAAAATTTGCTCTTTTTTATTTTCGTTAAAGAAAATCCAAGAACCAATTTCAAAAACCACTCCAAAAAGCAAGAAAAAGCAAGTAATAGTAGGAAAAATAGCTAAAATATAATAAAGCTTTTCATGCAAAAAATCCCCACGCATATTTACAAAAAAGATTAATTCACATGCAAAAACCATTAAAACAAGAGCTAATACAAACTTCTTATAAGGTTTTAAAAAATCAACCTTACTTAAAAATCTTTTATAAATATACCAATTTGCCAAAGCAAAAAATAAAACTAATAAAGTAAAAAAAACAAACACTCTCATAGCGTAATTTTATTTAAGCAAAATTAATACTTTTTAAAGTAAAATCGCAAAAAAACATTTGGGAAAGAAATTTGGCTTTAATAGATTTAATCGATGCAAATAAGAAATTTAATACAAAAATAGTTTTAGAAAATGCAAATTTTAGTGCAAATTTAGGAGAAAAAATCGCCATTATAGGCAAAAATGGCGAAGGAAAATCAAGTTTTTTAAAAGCCCTTATGGGAACTTTAAAACTAGATAGCGGTAGAGTGATTAAACAAAATAACGCTAGCATAGGTATGCTAAGCCAACAAGTAAGCTTTGAAAGCACCTTAAGCGTGAGTGAGGCTATCAAAAAAGAACTTGAAGAAATTTACCAAGCCTTAAAAGAATTTGAAAACTATAATGAAAAACTAGCTCTTGATCCTGAAAATAAAGAATATTTAAAGAAAGTAGATGAATTAAGTTTATTTATAGATTCAAAAGATGCATGGAATTTAGACCAAAAAATACAAAGAATACTAGAAGAGTTTAAACTATTAGAGTATAAAGACAGAGCACTTTGCTCTTTAAGCGGAGGAGAGATAAGACGTGTAGGACTTTGCACGCTTTTGCTGAAAAATCCTGATATATTATTGCTTGATGAGCCAACTAATCATCTAGATGTATATATGAGTAGCTTTTTAGAAGAAAGATTGAAAGCTTCTAAAATGTGTGTTATTTTCATCTCTCATGATAGATATTTTATCGATGCAATAGCTCAAAAATGTGTAGAAATAGAAGCAGGAAAATTAAGCGTTTTTGAAGGCGGATACACACAATATCTAGAAAAAAAAGCAGCTATTTTAGCTTCCTTAGCTAAAAGTCATGAAACCTTACTTAAGCAACTAAAAAGCGAAGAAGAATGGTTAAGAAGAGGAGTTAAAGCTAGACTTAAACGTAACGAAGGGCGTAAAGAACGCATTTTTAAAATGCGTGAAGAAGCCAAGAAAAACCCAGGAGCTATCAAACGCTTACAACTTGAGATTAAAAGAGCAAGTAAAAATTTCAACCAAACCCAAAGTCAAAATCGTAAAAAAATGCTTTTTGAACTTAAAAATATCTCAAAATCTATCGCTAACAAGACACTTTTTAAGGACTTTAATGCACGAATTTTACAAGGTGAACGCATAGCCATAGTAGGTAAAAATGGCTGTGGTAAATCTACTTTTTTAAAAATTTTACTTGATCAAATTCCACTTGATAGTGGAGAAATTAAAAGAGGTGAAGTTAAAATAGGCTATTTTGATCAAAGCAGAAGCTTACTCAATACCGATAAAAAACTTTTAGAAATTTTTTGCCCAAATGGCGGTGATCATATTCAAGTGCGTGGTAAAAATATGCATGTTTATGGATATTTAAAACAATTTTTATTTCCAAAAGAATTTTTAGAACAAAGTGTGTGTGTGTTAAGTGGGGGCGAGAAAAACAGAGTTGCCTTAGCCTTGCTTTTTACTAAAGAATATGATGTATTAATCTTAGATGAACCAACAAATGATTTGGACATAGCTACAATTAATATTTTAGAAGAATATTTACTTTCTTTTGAAGGTGCGATTTTGCTTGTATCACATGATAGATACTTTGTTGATAAAATAGCAACTAAACTTTATGCTTTTGAAGAGAATGCAAAGATTAACATAGAAGTTCTTTCTTATAGTGAGTATTTAGAAAATGAAAAAGAATACAAGGACTTTGAAAAATTTTCCAAAAGTTTAGAAACAAACACCACAACAAGTGTAAAAACAAAAGAAAAATCAAATAAAAAACTAAGCTATAAAGAAAATGAAATCTTAAACTCATATCCTGATAAAATTCATAAATTAGAAGAAGAAATCAAAGAAATCAAAAATGCCCTAAGCAATCCTGCAATCTATCAAGAACTAGGTATAAATACCCTTTATGAAAAACTAAATTCCTTAGAAAATGAACTTAGTATTTTAGAAGAAGCTTATTTTGAGATTTTAGAAAAAAGTGAAAATACTGATTAACTTTATATATTTTAAATAAGATAAAATTACTCAAATTTATTTAAGGAAAAACTATGACTTTAATATCTATTTTATGTATTTATACAGCTTTTTTGTTTTTTATATCTTATATACAAATTTCTTTTTTAAAAAAAGAAAGAGAAAAACAAGCAATTATTTTAAATGAGCATGATTATAAAAATTCTGCAAATATCGCCATAGAAAATGAAAAATACAAAATCTTTTCTAATCTTTATAATCTGATGATTAACATTTCTTGGATTAGCTTTGGCTTTTTGTATTTAAAAGAAATTTTCATCAAAGAAAATTCTACCTTAGAAAATACTTTATTTTTGCTTGCATTTTTATTGATTATTAGTATTTTAAATTTACCACTTAGTTATTATGAAAGCTTTATAAAAGATAAAAAACACGGCTTTTCAAATATGACTTTAGCACTTTTTATTAAAGACAGCATTAAATCTTTAGCTCTAATGCTTGTTTTTGGCTTTTTAATCATCTATGCCTTAGTATTTTGCTTTGAATTTTTTAACACATACTGGTGGGTAGTGGCTTTTGCTCTAAGTTTTATAATTATACTTATTATAAATCTCATCTACCCTACACTTATTGCACCTATGTTTAACAAAATGAAAAAACTTGAAGATGAAAATTTATTAGAAAAAATCACTAATTTAATGCAAAAATGTGGCTTTAGTGCAAATGGTGTTTATGTTATCGATGCAAGCAAAAGAGATAAAAGATTAAATGCTTATTTTGGTGGCTTATTTAAAAGCAAAAGAGTAGTGCTTTTTGATACACTTTTAAATGCTTTAAAAGAAAAAGAACTCATCGCTGTTTTAGGTCATGAGCTAGGACATTTTGTGCATAAAGATTTACTAAAAATGTTATTTTCTAGTGCTTTGATGCTTTTTGCTTTATTTTTTATCTTTGCACATTTACCAAGCTTTTTTTATATTGAAAGTCATTTAGATGGGATTAATGCTGGAGTTTTTGCGCTTTTATTGATTTTTGGAAATATTTTTACTTTTATCATCTCTCCGCTACTTAATAAAATGAGCCAAAAAAATGAATTTAATGCTGACTTACATGGAGCAAAACTAAGCTCTAAAGAAGATATGAAAAATGCCCTTATAGCCTTAGCAAAAGAAAATAAAGCCTTTGTTAAAACAAGTAAAATTTATACTTTCTTTCATCTAAGTCATCCTTGTATTTACGATAGAATTAAAGCTTTGCAATGATTTCAATCAAACAAGCTTTAAAGCAAGCTTACGCAAAAGATCCTACCCACAAAGAATATATACTTTTTATTCTTTGTGAACTTTTGCAAAAAGATAAGGCTTGGATTTTTTTAAATCCTGAATTTCAAATCAATGAAAAAGTTTTTTTAGAATATGTAGATAGATTTTTAAATGGCGAACCTTTTGAGTATTTATTTCAAAAAACACAGTTTTATGGTTTAGATTTTTTTACTAAAAAAGGGGTTTTAATACCGCGTTTTGATAGTGAAATACTACTTGAAAGATGCTTAGAAATTTTAGATCATAACTCTTTTAAAAATATACTTGAAATTGGCTTTGGGAGTGGAATTTTAAGTATCTCTCTAGCAAAGTTAAAGCAAATTTTCATACAAGCTTGCGATATTAATCCAAAAGCGCTAGAGCTTGCTAAAAAAAATGCAGATTTTCATAATGTTCCAAATTTAATTAATTTTCAACTTTGTGATTTTAAAACTATGCAAGGAAAATTTGACTTTATTTTTTCTAATCCACCTTATATAAAAAATAATTATCCTTTGGATAAATGGGTGCAAAATGAACCGCATAATGCTTTATTTGGCGGGGATAAAGGTTGGGAAATTTTACATGAAATTATCCTTTTTGCCAAAAATCATAACACAAAAGTCTTAGCGTGTGAGTTTGGCTATGATCAAAAAGCAATTTTAAATAAAATTTTAGAAGAAAATGATTTTAAAGCTACTTTTTATCAAGATTATAATGGATTTGATAGAGCCTTTGTTGCGTGGAATTTAAAAAATTAGACTATAATTATCTTTTTATAGGAGAAAATATGAAATCAATATATTTATTTTTACTAGCAAGTTTAATTGGGATTGAAATTAGCATAGGCGTGTTTTTAGCTCCGACTATATTTTATCCTGTTAAATTCATAGGCGAAGGAGTTTTAACTCATTTTCAAAGCGGACTTTTAATGACACACATTTTTGTGCAATTTGGTTATGTTTTGCTAGGTGTGAGTGTTTTATCTGTTTTAATGGAAATTTTCTCATTTAAGGATAAAAATTTAACTTTTAAAATAAATTTTTCAAAATTTATGCTTTCTTTGATCATTTTGGCACTAAGTTTGCTTTTTGTATTTTACTTCACTGCTTATGTTTTAGAAGCACAAAGCTTAGGAGAAGAAGCAACTAAGACTCAAGAATTTATAAAAATTCATGGTGCAAGTGAAGTTGTGATGAAAATTATCATGTTATCACAAGTAATTTTGTTTTTTTTAAATTTTAAAACAAAAAAGTGATATAATAAAATAAGTCTTTAAAAGGAGTCAAAGATGAAAATAGGCGATATAGGAACAACTCAACAAAACCATTACTTAAATCAAGCGCAAAAAAGCCAAGAAAAAGCTTTAGAAAATATAGCCGCAATGCGTGCTATAGATGGGAGCGATGGGGCAAATTTAGCCATAGCTGATTCTTTAAGAAGTCAGTATAGCACCATAGATCAAGGCATTTTAAATGCTTATGATTCAGCAGGTGTTTTACAAATTGCTGATTCGACATTAAATAATATCTCAGCTACTGCAGATAGACTTAATGAGCTTTCTGTACGCTCAAATAGTGCTGCATTAAATGATAGACAAAAAAGCATGCTAAATGCTGAAGCAAATAAGCTCATCAGCTCGATCAATGATGCATTTTCAAACGCGACTTTTAATGGAAAAAATGTTTTCCAAAGTATGGATTTTGTTGTTGGATCTGGGGTTGAAAGTATCAATTTAAATCAACCAAGCACGGCAAACTTAAGCCTTGAAAACCAAGATGGAATTCGCGATTTTCAAGATCAAGTAGGTTCTTTACGCGCAGATATTGGTGCTGGGATCAATGCTATCCATTCTAATATCAACTCATCTTTGCAAACTAGCATTAACACTAAAGAAGCTGAAAGCAAATTGCAAAATAATGACTTAGCGCAAAATATTAATGATTTTAATGCAAATTACCTAAAAGAAAATGCGTTTTTGTTTGCAAATGCTCACTCAAATGTAATGCTACAAACTAAATTAGCAAGCCTACTTCAATAATAAAAACTCCCGAATAAGGGAGTTTTTTAAGGAAAAATATGCAAGATAATGCTTTATTAAAGCAAGTTTTAAAACATCCTTTATATGAAAAAATTCAAAAACTTAGTACAAAAGTTAAAAACTCAAATTATCTAATAAACGAAAGTTTTGATATTTTTTGTGATAAACGCTTAGATAATGAGATTAAGGACATTGCCTTAGAATTAAAACCTTGGCGCAAAGGACCTTTTAAAATCAATGATTTGTTCATAGATACAGAGTGGCAAAGTTTTATTAAATTTAACACATTAAAGCCTTATATGCAAGAAATCAAAGGCAAGGTGGTTGCGGATATTGGCTGCAATAATGGTTATTATATGTTTAAAATGCTTGAATTTAATCCTTCAAAACTCATAGGTTTTGATCCTTCTATTAAGTATTATTTGCAATTTTTACTTTTAAACTCTATTGCAAAAACTCCTATACAATATGAGCTTTTAGGCGTGGCTGATGTACCAAATTATGGCATAAAATTTGATGTAATTTTTTGTCTTGGCGTAATTTATCATCGCAGTGATCCTATAGCCATGCTAAAACAACTCAAGCAATCTTTAAATAAAGATGGTATAGTCTTTTTAGATACTATGTATATAGAAGATGAAAGAGAAATTGCACTTATCCCTCAAAAAACTTATTCAAAAATACCAAATATTTTTTTCATTCCGTCGATATTGGGTTTAAGAAATTGGTGTTATAGAGCTGGATTTAGTGAATTTGAAGTTATAGCAACCAAACAAACTGATTTTGAAGAACAAAGAAAAACGCAATGGATTGATTCTTATTCTTTAGATCAATTTTTAGACGAAAATGACTCAAATTTAACTTGTGAAGGCTATGAAGCACCAAAAAGAGTTTATGTTAAATTAAAGGTGTAAAAATGGCAAGAACAGTAAGTGCTGTTACTATAGAAGAGCTAATAGACCCTGAAGAATTAAATCGCATTAAATCAGAACTTATCACTTGTCCAGGGATAAATAATGCCTTAGCAGGAAGCATTTCTCATATAGAAAAAAACTTTGCTAAAGGTATCTTAATCACAACCCATGATATGGCAGTAGATGAGCTAGGATTAGTGCATAGTGGTTTTGTATTTAATGCAGCAAATTATATAGCTCAAGCTGCAATCAATAAAGAATTTAGCGTCTTAATAGGCTCAAGAAGCTTTTTTTATGCGCCTTTAAAAGTTGGAGATGTTTTAAATCTTGAAGCAAGTGCTTTATTTAGTGATGATTCAAGAAAAAGAGAGGTTAAAGTAGTTGGCTTTGTAAATGATATTAAAATTTTCGATGCATCTTTTCAAGTAATCACCACAGATGATCATATATTTAAATTAAAACAAAGTCAAAGCACAAGCTCTAGCAGTCAAAACCAACAAGAAACCTCCAAGCAAGATGCTACTCCAGAGGAATTAAATGCTGTTTTAAAAGGAATCGGGGGTTAAAGGTAAATCCACCCAATTCTTTGGGCATTCTTTATGGTAAGTCCCGCTTGCATCATAATATTCTTTACAATCATCATAAAAGCGGTTTGAAATTCCTCTTTCATTTACAAAACAACCACCAAAAAATAATGCTAAAAATCCAATGAAAAATATTTTTTTAAACATCTCTTTTCCTATTTTAATCTTATTTGTTTACGCCATTTGTAAGGCTCTATAGGATTTTCATCTACCCATAAGCCTTTTTTATTTTCTTTGGCATAATTTTGCTCATTTACATATAAATCACTATAATGCTCATAAGCCCAAGCAAAACCATTTTTAACCATAACTTGGTTGATATCTTTATCATTTAAATACACAATGGCTAAAATTCTACCATATTTATCCTCATCTTTTATATTCAAAACCACTTCTTTATTCAAGACAATTGCATTTAAAAATTGCGTAGCCATCTTTCCATAAGCTTGATCACTTTCAGGTGCATCTATACCAAAAAGTCTAATTTTAAGTTTTTCATCTTCAAATTTAGCCTCAATAGTATCCCCATCTACTACACGACTTACCTTAGCATTAATATATGAGCCACTATCATAATTTAAAATATAAGCAAAAGCAAATAAAAAAAGTGCAATTAAAAATTTCTTTGGATCTTTTAGTAAAGTTATTAATAATTTAATTTGCTTTTGAGAAATTTTCATTTAAACCTCATCTATATAAAAATATGCCATAATTACAACAAAAAGGAGATTTTATGCAAGAAATTATACAAAATTTTAAACAAATTACTCAAATACCCCATTGTAGTTTCCATACTGAAGAATTAAAAAATTTTCTTATTGATTTTGCCAAAAGTCAAAATTGCCGAGTAAACGTTGATAAAGCAGGTAATATCCATGCATATAAAGGAAAACCTAAAATTTGTTTACAAAGTCATTATGATATGGTTTGCATGGGAGAGGCTCCTAATATACAAATGTATGAAGAAAATGGATATTTAAAGGCTAAAAACTCGAGCTTGGGTGCAGATAATGGCATAGGAGTATCATTAATGATGCAAGCTTTAAAAGACTTTGAAAATATTGAATGTCTTTTTACTAATGATGAGGAAGTTGGCCTTTGTGGAGCAAATAATCTTTCACATGCTTTGATTTCAAACAAACTATTAAATTTAGATCATGAGAGTGATGATGAAGTTGTTATAGGTTGCGCTGGTGGTGTGGATATTTTTGCTAGTTTAAACTTAGAAATAGGCGAAAAAGAAGGTGAATGCTATGAAATAGAAGCAATTGATTTTAAAGGTGGGCATTCAGGGATTGATATTGTTAAAAATATTAAATCTTCTATTAAAGAAGCAAGTTATTTTATCACTCAAAACCAAGGTGAGCTTTGTGAATTTAACGCAGGTGAGAGAATCAACTCTATACCAAAACATGCTAAAATCATAGCATTTTTTAAAAATCCCCCAAAAGAAAATAATCATTTTAAAGTGAATTATATAGGTAAAATCAAAAGGACATATTATAAAAATTCTCAAATCATTTTAAATCTTATCAATGCTTTTGCACAAGGTGTTAGAACTTTTAATCATCAATTAAATTTAGTCCAAACAAGTATCAACCTTTCGTTAGCTTATGAAAAAGAAGGTAAATTTCATTTTGAACTTTTTGCAAGGTCGAATGATTTACAAGAGCTTAAAAATATAGAATTTGAAACCTTAGCTTATTTTAAAATGCAAAATTGTGAAGTTGCAAGTGCAAATTTTTATCCGCCTTGGACCAACAAAGATACTAATTTTGGAGAAGAAATTCTAAGTTATTTCAAAAAAGAAAATCCAAACGCCAAGCTTTATACTATACATGCTGGTTTAGAATGTGGTATTATAAGTGAAAAACAACCACTAGAATGTTGCTCCATAGGCCCAAATATCCATAGCCCTCACTCAACAGATGAAAAATGTGAAATAGCTTCTATTGAAAAAATCAGCAAAATTCTTTTTGCTATCTTAAAAAATTACCAATAAGCAAAAAACCAATATTTTGACAAACAAATTCAAAATATTGGTAAATATTTATTTAAATTAATAAAAAAATTTATTTACTATTAATAAAACTTACACTATACTCTCGCATATTTTAAAAACAAGGAGAGAGTATGGAAATGCTAACTAGTCTTAGCGAAGGCACTCAATTTAGTATCCAACTAGCCGTAGTTCTCATTTGTCTTTTTTATGGGGCAAAAAAAGGTGGTATCGCTCTAGGTTTATTAGGCGGTATAGGTTTGTTAGTTTTAAGTTTTGGTTTTGCTGTAGCACCTGGAAAACCTTCTATTGATGTTATGCTTACTATCTTAGCTGTTGTTGTTGCTAGTGCAACTTTACAAGCTAGTGGTGGTTTAGATGTAATGTTGCAAATTGCAGAAAGAGTTTTAAGAAAAAATCCTAAATTTTTAACTATCTTAGCTCCTTTTGTAACTTGCTTTTTAACTATACTTTGTGGAACCGGACATGTTGTTTATACTATGATGCCTATTATTTATGACATTGCTATTAAAAACGGCATACGCCCAGAAAGACCAATGGCTGCTTCTAGCATTTCTTCTCAACTTGGTATTATAGCAAGCCCTGTTTCAGTTGCTGTTGTAAGTTTAACTGCATTACTTTTAAATCCAGAAATTAACAAACATCCTTTAGCAGGATTTGATGGCTATGTAGATTTACTTGCTATTACTATACCTTCTACTTTAGTGGGTGTTTTAGCTATAGGAATTTTTTCTTGGTTTAGAGGAAAAGATCTTGACAAAGATGAAGAATTTCAAGCTAGAATCAAAGATCCAGAACAAAGAGAATACATCTATGGTGATAGCAAAACACTTCTTGGCCAACAACTTCCAACTATTCAATGGGTAGCTATGTGGATTTTCTTAGGTGCTATTGCAATAGTAGCTATACTTGGAGCCTTCCCAGAACTTAGACCACAATTTACCTCAAAAGGTGTTACTAAACCTATGAATATGGTTGCAACCATTCAAATGTTTATGCTTTTAGCAGGTGCAGCACTCATCATCTTTACCAAGCTTGATGCAAGTAAAATTGCAAAAAATGAAATTTTTAAATCAGGTATGATAGCTTTAGTAGCTGTTTTTGGAATTTCTTGGATGGCAGATACTATGTTTGCAGTACATACTCCTATGATGAAAGAATCTTTAGGAAATATTGTTATAGAACACCCTTGGACTTATGCAGTTATGCTTTTACTAATTTCTAAATTTGTTAATTCTCAAGCAGCAGCAATTGCAGCTTTTGTGCCACTTGCACTAGGAATTGGTGTTGAGCCAGGCATTATCATTGCTTTTGCAGCAGCTTGCTATGGATATTATATTTTACCAACCTATCCAAGCGATCTTGCAACTATACAATTTGATAGATCAGGCACTACTAAAATAGGTAAATTTGTTATCAATCACAGCTTTATCTTACCAGGTTTAATTGGTGTAATTGTTTCTTGCATAGTAGGTTATTTCTTAGCTTTAGGCGCAGGATATTTATAAAATAAAGGGCTTATTTTAAGCCCTTTTTTATTTAAATGCTTTTTCTAAATCAATAGGTATAGCCTGATAACCAGTACTTGCTCCACTAAAGCGAATTTGTACTGAAGGCTCTTTAGCTCCCCATTTAAACTCATCTATTTCAGGTTTTGGCTCTCCTATAGCAACACCCTTGCTTAAATCAAAAGCCATACCAGCGCTAGCGCTATAAACCATAATTGAATTTTTATCTTTATAGTACTCAGCTAAAGAAGTAATAGGCGAAAACCATTTATGGCCTCTTTGTTTTCCATATTCCCAAATTTGCTCTACGGTTTTATTTTTTTGATCTATTTTATATACAACCGCTCTTGAATATTTCATCGAAGCAAAAGCAGGTTGTGTTATAGCTCTTGCATCGCCATTATCAAAAGCTGTAATGTAAACATATCTTTTGTTAGATTTTTCATCTATTCTAAAAGCAGTGTGCTGTGTCCATGTAAAATCAAAACCACCTTCCTTATTTTTATAACCAGGACATTTACTATAATCATCTTCACAAATTATATTTTTGCCATTTTTATCAATAGGTTGTAAAAGTGCTTTTTTATACTTTTCTCCCCAGCCCTTATGCGCTCCTAATATCCATTTTACTTTTTTATCACGGCCGATTTTTATAATAGCACTTTGATGACGACTTGAAATGATAATGCTATCATCACTTGGATCATAATCTATGCTATTTACATGAGCCCAGTTACGCCCTACTCCAGTGCCTGCTATATCCCCAAAAATTTCACTTGTATCCATTTTGGCTAATTCTTCATTGCTTAGAGTTTTACCCGCTTTTGAAACATCTACATTTAAACAAACCGCACCTTGATCTAAAACTTTGATAATATTAGCTCTATATGGATCTAAAATTTCAAAAAGCCTCCACTCATCTACCACATTGCCATTATTATCAACCTCTAATATCACATCACGCACCGAGCGCACATTTTTACCATCAGGACGCTTAACATTAGCCAAGGCTACTCTTAAAAGATAATTTCCATTTGGCATTTGACTCATAGAATGAGAAAAATCTATATAAGAAGAAGGTAAAAGGCGGTTAAAAATTTCTCTACCCATTAAATCATATTTTACATATCTTTGACCAAACCCAAAGCTTAATGCCCCATCTGAGTTTTGTCTAAAACCCATCATAATACCACGATTATAAATATTATTTTTATCCATTAGCTTATCATTATCTAAATACCAACGAATTTCACCCTTTGTATCGACAATGAAGGCATTAGAAGCCTCATCCCATTCTAAAGCACCACCACTTGGATTATTCCATATAGCTTGAGAGCTTTTTGCGCTGTATTTTCCTGGAGTATTATTTACTAGATATAATCTATCTTCAAATTCTTTATCTACTTTAAGTACTTCCACTTTTTCAAAAGGCACACCTCTTTGCATAAGACTTCCACTTGGCTCTATATTTACCCCACCTGTTGCTATTTTATATACCTCATCTATTACTTTTTCACTTTTTCCAAAAGCACTTTTAGTATAGCTTACTTTTACTGTGTTTAAATACGATGGATAAAGTCCAAAAATAGGAATTCCTCCATAAGTTTTAATTTTATTAGAACTTACCTTATAAGATATAGTTTGTCCATTTGGCTTTGGAACTATAGTCACACTCACATCACTTAACTCATATCCTCCATCTACAATCACAGCACTAAGCGGGGATAAACCATAAGGATTGAGCTTTATAGCTCCAATTTTTCCTTGCACTTGATAGTCTATCTTAGCTCCGCTTACTCCACCTACAGCTAAAGCTAAATTTGGCACTAAAACCATGCTAGCTAGCAAGCTTAAGCTGATGATTTTTTTAATTTTCATGCTTATCCTTTATAAGATCAATAACACCTTTAAAATAAAGGCATTATTTAACTGAAAGTTCTTTAACTATACGGATTAGTTCTTCTAAAGAAGTAATGTATTCAGGATTGATTTGATATTTACCATTTACTACAAAAGCAGGTGTGCCGTAATTTCTTGAAATTTCATTAGCCACATCATAAGCAGCTAAAAGCTCTTTGGCTTCTTTGGTTTGTAAAAATTTTTGCAATTCTTCTTTGCTAGAACCGATAGCATTTAAACCTATTTTATAAAACAAATCAAGATTATTTAAATTTAACTTTTGCTCAAAATGACCTATAAAATACACATCAGCAAGCTTATAGGTAAGACTTTTTTCGCTAGTAACATCTAAACCTAAGGATTTTTCTTTAAAAGAAGCTAAAGCAAACATCTCATTTAAAGCCCCACCATACTCACTCATAGAACTTACTGAAAAAAGATCATATTTTAAACTTGGCAAAACCTCTTTAACCTTTGCTAAAGTGTGAAATTGATGATGAGTGTAACAATGAATACAACGATAAGAAAATACCTCTATTAGAGAATTTTGTGCATTTGGGATAGGTGTTTTTAAAGCAATATACTCTTTACCCTCACTTAACGCATTTGCATTTATAGCAAAACTGAGCGTACAACAAACAATCAAAAAAATATTTTTTAAATTCAATTTTAACTCCTATATCATGATATTGCAATATAATTATATTGCAATATCATAAACATCAGGATTCAACCACACCTCCAGCATCTTTTCTTGATTGCTCACTAGATTGAACCATAATTCCTTTTGTATATTTCAACAGTTCCTCCCATTCTTTCTTTTGTAGCAAGATGCCTTTTTGAACACTCTCTTCGTAATTTTTTTCAATAATATCATGAGAAATACTTACATTCTCATCATTTCTGATTAAAGGATTTTTAGAAATTTCAATATAAAGCGCTCTTTCATCTAAATCACAAGGTATATTTTTCATTAAAATATCTGGAAAATCTTCATTATTTTTTATAAAGTATTCCACATACTGAGATTGCTTTATGTCATACCAATAAGCTTTAACATATAAATTTTTATTTGATAATCTTTTTAACTGAGAATACACAAAACACCTATTATAACATTTTGAAATTTTTATATTTAAAGAATTATATTGATTTAAAAAATCAAGTGCATACGCAATAATAATTTGAATATGACATAATATGCTATGATGATTAAGATCAACACTTAAATACTCATTTGTAATGTTTAATGTTATATCTAAATTGTCGCTTTTCAAATAAGGCGCGGCTTTAAGAAAATTTGACAATCCATTTAATCCAGCCATTTGCATGTCAATAACCATAGATGCAATTAAATCAGCTTCTCCAAGATTTAATTTTAATCCATTATAAGCTTTAATACAAGCAGCTTTAAGTTCGTTTTTGGAAACATAAACATTATTATTAGATAAATCACAAACACTATGCTTATTTTTTGGCAATAATGGAAACATCCACTCATTAGCATGAATTTCATCCATTAAAGGTGCATTCTGAAACAATGTCACTTGAACCCATCTATCTGATCTTGGATCATACTTTGTTGCACCAAACATAGACAATTTAGCTCTTAAAAGATGCATAGGCAAAAAGTCTTTTGCTAAAACATTAGCTCTTATATCACCCATTACACAATTTCCCATAGTCCAAACTCTTCTAGCTATAGATGTAAAACAAGGGTTTTCTAATAAAAATTTACTTATATGTAAATAATCATCCTGATTTTTTAAAGCATTGTAAAATTTAACCACTTGCCTAGCAATATCTAAAGGTTGTTCTAGTTCATCTCCATTATCAACACCTCTTACTCCAAGCCTAGGCTCTTCTTTTTCTTCAGATATATACCAAAACCAATAATTATTTTCAGGATTTTCAAAATTAATACCTAAAGCCCAATCATATTTTTTCTCTATTACATTTTTAATTTCAGAAATTTTAACACCAGTAAGCTCTAATGGAGTTTCATCGATTGTCATCATTTTATCGTGTATATCAACTAATTCAGGATACAGTTCTAATAAACACGAAAGTACGATTTCTTGTGCTTCCAAAGAATATTTTTTTGTATATTCTACAAATTCCTCAATAACCATAGAAGCATTTATTTTTGTTTTTATTTCTTTTACTATATAAGAAAGCTCACTTGAAGCTATTTTGTTTAAATTATCTTGCCTTGAATCTATTGTTGTTATTTCTTTAAGATGTAAACTTGCTCTTTTTAAATAATCAATCAATTCTTTAGCCTTACTCATATCAAGCTTTTGTTGCATAACTTTTGACAAAGCTAATTCTCTTTGATAAAGCCAATTATCAACAACTTTTGGGTGTTTAATCAAATAAGGAGCCATACCAAGTCCAGTAGCATTTCCCACACCTAAATATCTTTGAATATCTCTATCAAGTTCTACAGCTTTATCTCCACCACGCTGTTTGGCTATATAATTTACCCAATCTAAACTAAATTGCCTTACAATATAAACAGCACACATTTCAGCAGAAAATGACTGAGAAAAATCTCCATTTTTTTGCAGATTATCAAAATCAGAAATTCCAAATTTTCCACTTCCATATACAGCTGTGGTTCTTAATATATAACCAACTTTAGCTAGTTCATCTAAATCAGGTTGTTTTCCATTAGCTAAAGAATTAACAATATATTCAAAAATTCTTACACTTTTATTAGCCCTTGCTAAAACAAAAGCATTGTTAAAATTTCTACCAGCTTCTTGCAGTGGAACATTTTCTTTTAAAACAGTCAATAATCCACTGTCAATCTCTCCATTTACAAAAGTAAAAGTAACATCCCACTTATTTGCTATAACTCTATCATTTCTTTCTTCATCTTTTATATAATTAGCAAATATAACAAGATGATATATTCCATGAGGTGTTCTAACTTGATATATTACATCACCAAATCCTTTATCATCTAAATCCCATAAAATATTTTTTAATACCCATTTTTCTTGAGCAATTTTCCTCATCAAAGTTCTAGTAAAACTAAGTCTAGATGGGTGCATAGAGCCTAGTCTTTCTAAAGACATGACTTCTTGTGGACTTCTTAATTTCATATCATTTTTCATTTTGTCTCCTTTTTTGTATTAACGTAAATTTTGCTCATCTGCCATTTTAATTGCAATCTGTATAGAGTTCCATAAGGTTGGTAATAATATAAATGAAACAGGCACAGCAGTAATTACTATAAATGATTGTAAAGCCGAAATTCCCCCCTGTCCGATAGATATTAAAATAATTGCCAATACCCCCATTAAAATTCCCCAAAAAGCTCTAAGAAGCTTACTAGGTTCAGTGTTCCCACTAACAATAACACTCATAGTATAAGTCATAGAATCACCAGTTGTAATAATAAAAATAGCTGCTAATATCAAAAATAATGCTGAAATAAATGTTGACAATGGCAATGACTGTGTGATTGCTATTAACGCAGCAGGTATATTAAAACCTTTAAAAGCAGAGCTTATGCTGCCTGGATTTTCTATTTCAAAATACAATCCTGTTCCACCAACAATAGTAAACCAAAACATTGTAATAATTGGTGCGCAAATACTTACAGCTATAATAAGCTCTCTTAAAGTCCTACCTCTTGAAATTCTAGCAATAAAGATAGCCAATACTGGACCATATCCTAAAAACCACCCCCAAAAAAACAAAGTCCAAGATGCAAGCCAAACAGTATCTTCTCTATAAGTAGCCATAGGTATAAAATTTTGTATCAAAGTTCCAACACCTTGAACATAAACATCCAAAATAAATTTTGTAGGACCAAAAATAAAAATAAAAAACATCAAACCTACAGCTAAAATAACATTCCATTTACTAAGAATTTGAATGCCTTTTGCTAAACCTCTAAGTGAAGATATAGTATAAACTAAAATAGCCAAAATAATAATACTCATTTGAGTGATTATATTATCTGGTATTTGAAAAATCATATTTAGTGCATAAGAAATTTGCAAACCTAAAAATCCTATAGGTCCTATAGTACCAGCAGCAACAGCCACAATACAAAAAGCATCTATTAAAGAACCAATCCATCCGTGTATAACTTTATCACCAAAAATAGGATAAAGAATAGTTCTAGGTCTTAAAGGAAGGCCTTTTTCATAGTGTAAATACATTAGCACTATTGTGGTAATAGTTCCAGAAACAGCCCAAGATAAAAAACTCCAATGCATGTAAGATTGCGCTAGAGCTTCTGTGATTTTTTGAAAAATATTACTAGTATTTCCAAATACAGGAGATGGAGAAACAAAATGAGCTATAGGCTCTCCAGCAGCCCAAAAAACACCTCCGCCTGCAAGTAAAGTACACATAATAATAGATATCCATTGAAATGTACTCATTTCAGGATTTTTAATATTACCCAAAACTACGCCGCCTGTTCTTCCCCAACTAAGCCCGATCCCAATAATAAAAGTCAAAAGTAGTAAAATTTGCCAATATGCACCAAAGTATTTTGCTGAGACATTAAAACCAAACTCAACGATCGCACTAAGTAACTTTGAATCAATTAAAGCTATTACAACAAATATCATCAAAAATCCACTACTACAAATTAAAGTCAACTTATCAATACGAGTATTGTTTTTAGGAGCACTGTTTAACATTTTAACTCCTTAGCAAGTTTGAGCTTTTAAGCCATCTTGTAAAAAATGAAGCCAATTAAGACCCATGATTTTTTTTACATCATTCTCAGAAAACCCATAATTAGTCAATCCTTTATAGATATTATATAAGCCACTAGTATCATTAAACCAAGACACATTTTTAGGCCATGTGGAATTAGTAGCACTACCTTCGCCATAATCTTTTATCTTAGACCATCTACCATTGCGCATCCATTCTAATACATCTAATGGTTGATTTAAACATAAATCACTTCCTATACCTATATGATCAACCCCTATCATATCTGCCAAATCAGCACTCATTTTACAAAAATCATCCAATGTACAATCGCTTCCATTTGGCAAATGAAAAGGATATAAAGACAAACCTATCAAACCTTTTCTCTTAGCTAAAGCTTTTATCACCTCATCGCTTTTATTTCGCAATCCATTGTGCGCAAATTTAGGATTAGCATGAGATATACATATAGGGCGAGACGATATGTCAATAGCTTCCAATGTTGATCTATCACTACTATGAGACATATCAACAATCATACCAACCCTATTCATTTCTTCAATCGCTTGTTTGCCAAAGCGAGTGATACCACTGTCGTTTTTTTCATAACAACCAGTAGCCAATAAGCTTTGATTATTATAAGTTAGCTGCATAATCAACAAACCAAGCTGTCTCATAACAGATATTAACCCTATTTCATCATCAATCAAAGAACAATTTTGCGCTCCAAAAAAAATCCCTACCTTATTTTGAGCTTTTGCTTTTAAAATATCTTCGCTTGAAAAAACAGGCAATATATATTCATTAAATTCTTCAAAAAATCTATGCCACTGGGCAAATCTAGTGAGTGTTTCTCTAGCATTTTCATGATATACTAAAGTAACATGCACAGCACTAACACCACTTGATTTTAAAAATTTAAAATATTCTTTATCCCATTTGCAATATTGCAAACCATCTATAATGATATCTTTCCCAAACATAACCACCTCCTTTTTGTAAACAACATTTAATAAGCTTTTACATAAGTTGTTTTTACAACTGTGTAAAATTCCTTCGCATAAGAACCTTGCTCTCTTGGACCAAAGCTAGATTCTTTTCTGCCTCCAAAAGGTACATGATAATCTGTTCCAGCTGTAGGAAGATTAATCATAACACAACCACTTTTTGCTTCTTTTTTAAATATGTTTGCATTTTTTAAACTCGATGTTACAATCCCTGAAGTCAATCCAAAACGAGTACCATTATTAAGCGCAACAGCTTCTTGTAAATCTTTTGCTTTAATCACACATGCTAATGGAGCAAAAATTTCTTCCTGATTAACATCCCAATCATTTTTAGTATTAATAAATAAAGTAGGAGACATATAGTAACCATTTTTATCAAGTGATAATTTTTTACCACCAAATACCAATTCCGCTCCAAGATCTTTAGCTCTTTGAACCCATTTGAAATTAGATTCAAATTGTTTATTATCGGCTACTGGTCCCATAAAAATTCCATCATCTAAGCAATGGCCAACCTTTAATGTTTTCATTCTAGAAACCATTTTCTCAACAAAAGCATCATGAATACTTTCCATAACAATCAAACGAGAACTTGCTGTGCATTTTTGTCCAGTACCTGAAAAAGCTCCTGCAATAGCACACTCAACAGCAAGATCAAGATCTGCATCATCCATAATAACTAAGGCATTTTTACTACCCATTTCTAATTGACATTTAACAAAATTTGCAGCCGTAGCACGTGCTATTTTTCTACCAACATCAACAGATCCAGTAAAAGAAAGTGCGTTGATATTTCTAGAATTAATAATAGTCTCACCAACTTCTCCACCACTACCTAAAACTAAATTAAATACACCGCTTGGCAATCCATGCTCATGAATAATCTCAGCCAAAGCTACAGCAGAAGCTGGAGTGGTATTAGCTGGTTTCCATACTATACTATTACCAAAACAAAGAGCAGGAGCTATTTTCCAAGAAGCTGTTGCAATAGGGAAATTCCAAGGAGAAATAATACCAACAACACCAACAGCCTCTCTTGTAATCTCAACATCAACACCACTTCTTACAGACGCTGCATTTTCCCCAATTTGTCTTAATACTTCAGCTGCATAATATTGAAAAAATTGACCTGATCTAAACGCTTCTCCTTTTCCTTCTATTTTTGTTTTTCCTTCTTCTAAAGATATGATTTTTCCAATCTCATCGCTTCTATTCATTAAAGATTCACCGATTTTATAAAGCAAATTTGCCTTTTCTTCTAAAGGAGTTTTTTCCCAAGAAACTTGAGCCTCTTTAGCAGCATCAATAGCTAGCTCTACTTGTTTTTTATCAGCCTGTGCTACATCCCCTAGATCATTATCAATATCAGATGGATTAATATTTTTTATAGTATTAACACCCTCTACCCATTGACCATTAATATATAAACCCTTAGTACAATCTAACATTTTATATCCTTTATAATTTTAATTATGAGTTTGCGCATAAACTACAAATTCAACCAGCATTTCTTCTCTAGCCAAACCAGAAACAATAAATGCAGCTCTATTTGGATAAACTGTATTGAAATAGGTTGAATATATCGAATTTACAAATTTTAAATCTTCTCTTTTTGTAACATAAATTAAAATCTGTAACACATCATCTAATTTAGAACCAGCACATTCTAAAGTATGAATAAGATTTGAAAAAACTTGCTTGGTTTGCGCTTCTATACCACCAGTAACAACCTCTCCATTTTTATCAATAGGAATTTGTGCTGTATATAAAATATTATTTGATACAACCGCCCATTCTAATGGAGATTTTGAGGGGAATAATTTTGTTTTAACCGCTATTTTACTTGACATACAACTCCTTTTTGTATTGTTATATTTTCAAGTCTATAGGAAAAAAACTTAATAAATACTTAATGCCGACAATAAATATATTATATATTTTCTTACCTTGAAAAAAACATGTAAATATGTGAATATTGGTAAATATATTTAAAAGATATCCCTATGATTAAAACATCAAATAAGTTAGTAAGGTAGTTTTAGTTGTAAAATTGAATATATACTTATTATATGATTATATCAAATCAAATATTGTTTAACAAAATTCTCAAAATAATCAATAATGTCATCAACATATTCCAAAGCTTTTTCTGTGTTTTTTTGATACACAGCTTTTAATATATTCTTGTGTTTTTCTTTTACAATATCATGTTGACTATTTTGAGCATAGCGATACCAAAATCTCCTTGAAATCCCTTGCACATTTCTCAATTCTTCGTAAATAAAATAATTTTTAGAAGCTTTAGCTAATACATCTTGTCTTTTATCAAGCCATGATAAAAAATTTATTTCATCATAATTTTCAATTTCATTTAAAAGTTCATTTATAGCTTTTTTATCATCCTCAGTAAGTCTTTTTATAGCACATTCTATACAAAGTTTCAAAATAACTCTTCTTACTTCCAAAAGTTGCATTTGTAAAGAAGCATTCATTTGTGGAACCATTATTCCTGCTTTTGATATATTCACCAAATAACGTTTTGAAAGCAACAATAACGCTTCTCTTACAGGCGTACGTCCAACATCAAGCATATTTGCTATGCCCTGTTCTGTCAAAATACTACCAGGCTCTATTTCACAAAAAACTATTCTTCTTTCTAATTCATCATATACTTGTTCGGCTAAAGTTTTATTTTTCACTTTTTTCATGTAATTTCCAAATATAAAATAAAAATTATAGAATAATATCTAATTATTAATGTATTTAAGACAGAATATTAATGATTAAAATTCATATTTGATATTCAATTTACTTTAAATATAATGTATTATAAAAAACAAAAAAAGGATTTTAAATGCAAATACGAATTTATTATGAAGATACCGATGCAGGTGGAGTGGTATATCATAGCAACTACTTAAAATTTTGCGAAAGAGCAAGAAGTGAGATATTTTTTCAAAAAAATGCAAAAATTTTTGACAAAAGCACAGGACATTTTCTACTTACAAAAGCAAATTGTAACTTTTTAAAACCCGCTAAACTTGGAGATCTTATAGAAGTAAAAACATTTATCACAAAGCTTAAAAAAGCTTCAGTTTATATAAAACAAGAGATTTACAAAGAAAACACCAAACTTTTTGAGGCTGAATTTACCCTAGCTTTTTTAAAAAATGAAAAAGTAGCCCCTATAGATGAGGCTATAGCTAGGGTTTTTACTGATTTTGCAAAGGAGTAAAACCTAAGCCTTGCGAACGAATAATCTTAACCTTATAGTCAAATTGATTATCATTTAAACTCTCATCGAAAATTCTCTGAGAGTCTTTATCTAAAAACTGCGTATAAAAATAATCAAGGCCCACGCTAGTTGCATACGCTATCCAGTTGTAATTAATATTTTGCGAAAAAAGCTCATTAAGATAGCTTAGAGTTTGATCCTCATTAGAAATGGAATTTGCTAGCAAAAGTTTTTTTCTATCGTTAATTTGCGTTAAACTTAGCAAAATAGGATTATAATTAATCTGAGTTGATAATAACACAAAAGGCTCTATATCATAAGTTCTTATTTGTGAGCTTATAAGCGCTGTTTTAATCAAAGAAGTATTTAAAATAATACTAGAATCTTGAAAACTTCTATTTTGATTTAAAATACTTCTAAAATCAAATTTAGAACTATTAATAGTATAAATTTTCTCACTACCATTACCTGCGTTTAAAACATTCTCATCTAAGCGATTTGCCAAAGGTGTTCCATCTGAAAAAATAATATTTTTACCATTTGAATATTCTAAAAGTTTTTGAATTTGTTTTTGATAGTCTATACTTCCAAAATACACATTTTCATTTTGCGTATCAAAATTTCTTTTATGTGCAGTAGGAATAAAAACTTTTACATTAGAATCAAGGCTTTCTTTTAATAAATTTTTCACACCTTTATCTGTAAAACCTGCGATGATGTAATTAAATTTTTCTTCTTGAGCTTGCTTAAAAGCTTTAGTTATCTTGTTCTCATCTTCTGTGCCTATTAAAAACACCTTTACTTTTATTTGCGCTCTTTGTCTTAATAAATACGCTATGCTTGAATTTATAATAGTGTTAGAATAGCTTTTAATCGTTTGCTCAGGTATAATAATAGCTAATTTTACACTAGCATTTTTTTGAATTCTTTTTTCAAAATCTATGATGGAATTTAAAAGTTTAGTATAGATATTAACCAAAAGTTCATTTGCATTATCATTGTTAAATCTTGATAAGAAATTGAAATAAAGTCCTGTTTCTAACAAAGTAAATAAACAATCATTATCACAATTTTGAAATTCTAAATTAGGATAAAAAGACTCACTAGGTTCTATGGGCGATGGTTTTTGCTCTTTCGCAAAAGCACTTAAAGTTAAAACAAAACTCATCATCAAACAAACTAAACTTTTTCTCATAAATAACCTTTTATTTTTTTAATATCTTCTATAAATTCAGCATAAAAGCTAGGATTTTTACTCAAAAAATTCAAATCATAACTTGGCAAAAGCAAAGCATTATTAAAACGCATACATTGCCCTTTGTGTTTTTGAAAGTTCTCAAAACCCAAACTTACAAAAGCTTCTTGACCAAGACATAAAATAATCTTTGCTTTTACAAAATCAAGCTCGTTATAAAAATACGGCAAGCATAATTTTAGTGCTTGATCATCTATTTTAAAATTACTAAAACATTTAAACATATAAGAAAAATATATCTCATCTTCTTTTAAATTTAAAAGCTCTTTGCATAATCTTAAAAACTCTTGTTTGTTTTTAGAAGCAAAAAACTTTCCACTTTCGTTTTCTTCTTTATCAATAAAAGCTTGATAAATCAGAATTTTAGCATTTTTGGCTTCTTTTTCTATTAAACTATACTTTCTTAATTTAGAAAAATGACAAAGATTGCAAGTTTTTACTCTTTCGTTTAATTCTTTAAAACTTAAGTTAAAATGTCTAATTTGCTTTTGTTCATCAAAGTATTCATAACCAAAAGCTTTTAGATAATACAAACTGCGTTTATTCATCACATCAATGCTTCTAAATTTTCACCCTCTAAACGATAAGTTCTCCACTCACTCATATGTCTTGCATTTAACTTGGTATAAAATTCAATCCCCAAATCATTATCATTTAAACAAACCCACTCTAAGCGTTTAAGATTTTTTTCTTTGCAAATTTGCGCTAGATATTTAAAAACAGCTCTAGCATAACCTTTTTTTCTATGCTTTGGTTGTATGTAAATATCTTCTAAGTACAACCCACCCAAACCCCAAAAAGATGAAAAAGTAAAATAATACATCACATAGCCTATTATCTCACCATCAACCTTTAGGCTCAAAGCCTTAGCATATTCATGTTTAAAAAATGATTCTTCAAGTTCTTTGCTTGTGCATTTTACATCTTCAAGCATATTTTCATGAATAGCAAGTTCTTTGAGTAATTCTAAAATTTTTTCCAAATCTTCTTTTTTACTCTCACAAATTTCAAAAGCCATTATTTTTCCTTAGTTTACAAAATAAAATCAAAATTTAGCAAAAAGTTTTAAAATAACTCTTAATTAAAAGCAGATTTAAGTAAGATTTTGCTAACATACTCGCTTATTATTTTGTTTTTTATTTTAAGTTAAGGAAAAAATATGAAAAGAACATATCAACCACATAAAACTCCTAAAAAAAGAACTCACGGCTTTCGTGTACGCATGAAGAGTAAAAATGGTCGCAAAGTGATCAATGCTAGACGTGCTAAAGGTAGAAAAAGATTAGCGGTATAAAAGATTTTCTAAGTATTAACGACTTAGGAGAGTTTGCAGCAATTTATAAAGAAGGTAAAAAATGGCATTGCGAAGGCATGATCATCTTTTACTCTTTAAGCGAAGAAAAAAAATTCGCCGTTGTTGCTAGTAAAAAAGTTGGAAAAGCTGTTATAAGAAATAGAGCCAAAAGGCTCTTAAGATCAGCTTTTTTTCAGGTTAAAAATCAAGTTGAAAACGGAAAATACATACTTGTAGCTAAGACAAGTATTACTGAAATTCCTTTTTTAAAATTAGAAAAAAACTTGAAATGGGGTTTGAAAAAAATAGGATGCATAAAATAGTTTGTCTAAAATTTATCAGATTTTATCAACTCTTTATCAGTCCTTTTAAACCACAATGCTGTAGGTATTACCCAAGTTGCTCTGAGTATGCCTTATGGCAATTTAAAAAAAATAATATTTTTAAAGCATTTGGTGCAGTTTTTTTAAGAATTTTAAAATGCAATCCGTTTTTTAAAGGTGGTATTGATTATCCTAAAATACGCAAGAATAATCTAAACTCAGGTATATGTTTTAAACCTAGTTTTAATGCTTTAAAACAACTCAATTATCTTTATATCCCTTGCAACGATAATCAATTTTTTTTAATTAAGATTATATTTCCAAAGGACAATCCGTGTCAGAAAATTTATCTCAACAAAAACGCATATTAATTGCTGTTGTATTATCATTTTTATTTTTTGTAGTTTATGATTATTTTTTTATACCCAAAGCTCCACAAACTGAGCAAAATATCACTCAAATAGAACAAAACAACTCAGCTCCACAAAGCACTACAAGTACTAACTCTCAAGCTCCAAAAACAGAACTTAGCGTTAATCAAAAAGAAGAAATAGCAGTTGTTAAAAGTGAACATTTTGAAGCACATATTGACTCTTTAGGTAGGATAGCTAAATTTTATCTAAGTGATGAAAAATACAAAGATGAAAATGGCAAAAGTATTAATCTAGTAGATACTTCTTTATCACCTTTACCATTAGAAATAAGATTTAGTGATGCAAAAATCAATCAAGAGGCATTTAATACACCATATACCACAAGTCAAAAAACTATCAATGTCAGCGATGAAAACACAACCTTGATCCTTACTCAAAATTTAAATGATTTAGTAGTAACCAAAAAAATCACTTTCCATAAATATGGAAACTATGATTTAGAGGTTAATCTAAGCAAAGACGCAGCTTATTTTATCACACCAGGTTATCGTCCAAATATAGCAGTTGATAGCTATACAGTACATGGGGTTTTGATCTTAGATAAAGATGATAAAATCACAATGTTAGAAGATGGCGATGTAGAAAATGATGAAAGTTTTTCTAATGTAACCCTTATGGCGGCTTCAGATCGCTATTATAGTGTTTTCTTTTATAATTTTGAAAAACCTTTAAATGCAGTAGTTACTAAAGATAATCACGAAAATTCTATCGTTTTTGCAAGTGCGACAAATACTTTTAAGGCAAGCGGTTATGTTGGCTCAAAAGAGCATGAAATTTTAAGAAGCATTCATGCGGATTTAGATGATGTTGTGGAATATGGTTGGTTTACTTTTATAGCTAAGCCTATGTTTGAATTTTTAAATTTCTTACATGGCTACATGGGCAACTGGGGTTGGGCTATTGTAGTGATGACTTTAATCGTGCGTATTATTCTTTTCCCACTTACTTACAAATCAATGATTTCTATGAATAAACTCAAAGATTTAGCGCCTAAAATGAAAGAAATCAGAGAACGTTATAAAGGCGATCCGCAAAAGATGAATTTGCACATGATGGAACTTTATAAAAAACATGGTGCAAATCCTATGAGCGGATGTTTACCAATACTCATTCAAATTCCAATTTTCTTTGCAATTTATAGAGTTTTACTAAATGCTATAGAGCTAAAAGCTGCACCATGGGCTTTTTGGATTACAGATTTATCTGTGATGGATCCATGGTTTATCTTACCTATATTTATGGGTCTAACTATGTTTATCCAGCAACTTATCACACCAATGGCTATACAAGATCCTATGCAAGAAAAGATTATGAAATTTTTACCATTAATTTTCACTTTCTTCTTCTTAACCTTCCCAGCAGGTTTAACTTTATATTGGTGTGTAAATAATATATGCTCACTTATTCAACAAGTGATTGTAAATAAACTTTTCAAAAACCACAAAAAAGAGGAAATAGCTAAACATGAACATAGAAGCTAAAGACTTACAAACTGCACTCATAGAAGCCTCAAAACAACTTGAGTGCTCTGTGATTGATCTAGAATATGAAGTTATTCAACATGCTAAAGCAGGATTTTTTGGTTTGTTTAGAAAAAATGCTATTATTTGTATTAAAGGACACAAAAAAACCAAAAAACCTCATCAAGAAAAAGCTAAAAAAAATCAAAACGAGAATTTTAGCAAACATTCACAAAAAAATCTTGAAAAAAATGAACACTACAAAGAACACAGAGAAAGTTTTCAAAAACCACTTGAAGCCAATGCTCCAACGAAAGAACATTATAAAGTAAAAAATGATGCTATTTTTGATTCATTTCATAAAGAATCACCAGAAGAAAAAAATATCGCTTCTTATATTGATGAGATAAAAATTTCACTAGAAAATTTACTGGCAACTTTTGATTTTGATATCAAGGTTGTACAAGTTAGTGTTTGGGACGAAAATTGTGTATTGATAAAACTTGATGGAGAAGATGCAGCTTTACTTATAGGCAAAGAAGCCCATAGATATAAGGCTTTTTCATATTTACTTTATAACTGGCTTAGCGCTAAATATAAAATTCAGCCAAGACTAGAAATCGCTCAATTTTTAGAAAATCAAACCCAAGCTATAGAAAATTATTTAAAAATTCTTATAGAAAAAGTAGAGAGTACAGGAAGAGTCCAAACAAAGCCTTTAGATGGAATTTGGCTAAAACTTGCATTAGAAAAATTAAGAGAACGTTTTCCTGATAAATATGTAGCTATTAAACAAAATGACGATCAAAGATACATCGTTGTAAATGATTTTTTGAAGAAAAATGAATGAATGACACTATAGCTGCTATAGCCACAGCCCATGGAGTGGGCTCTATAAGTAT
This sequence comes from Campylobacter sp. LMG 7929, assembly GCF_024723595.1. Classification (NCBI taxonomy): domain Bacteria; kingdom Pseudomonadati; phylum Campylobacterota; class Epsilonproteobacteria; order Campylobacterales; family Campylobacteraceae; genus Campylobacter; species Campylobacter sp. LMG 7929. Next base: position 57,603 of record NZ_JANQCY010000008.1, read on the forward strand.
CATTAGAGTAAGTGGGAAGAAAGCTTTAGAGCTTGCATTGAAAATTACCCACAAAAAAGAATTAACGCCCCGCTATGCACACTTGTGCAAACTTTATAAAAACAACAATGACTTTTTAGATGAAGCTTTAGTGATTTATTTTAAAGCACCCTACTCTTTTACAGGAGAAGATATAGTAGAATTTCAACTTCATGGGGGTTTTTCTTTGAGTGAAATTTTACTTGATGAGCTTATTTTAGCAGGAGCGCGTCTTGCTAGCCCTGGAGAATTTAGCAAAAGAGCTTGTTTAAATGGCAAAATGGATCTTTTAAAAGCTTTAAGTATACAAGATGTCATCATGTCAAAATCAACAAGTGCTGCAAATATCATAGCAAAAAACATTAAAGGTGATTTAAGTAAATTTTTAAATACCATTAGAATGGATCTTGTTCAAACCCTTGCTTTTGTAGAAACTAGTATTGATTATGCAGATGATGACTTACCACAAGATTTACTTGATCAAATCATTACCATGTGTGAAAAAAATTCAAAACTTTTACGCGATATAGTAGATATTTCTTTAAGTAAAAAAGGACTTATAGAAGGCTTTAAAGTTGCTATTATCGGTAAGCCAAATGCAGGAAAAAGCTCCTTATTAAATTCACTTTTAGCTTTTGATAGAGCTATTGTTTCGAATATTGCAGGCACCACAAGAGATCGTATCGAAGAAAGTTTAAAAATAGGTTCACATTTAATCAAAATCATCGACACAGCAGGTATAAGAAATGCAGATGATGAGATAGAAAAAATCGGAGTTAACTTAAGCTATGAAAGTATTAAAGAAGCAGATATTATCATAGCTGTTTTTGATGGATCTAAAGAATTTGAAGAAGAAGATGAGCGTATTTTACAAGCTTTAAAAGATTGTGATAAAAAAATCATTTATGTTTTAAACAAAAGTGATCTAGCCACCAAATTTAAACATGAAATTAGCACTTCTTGTATACGCATTTGCGTCCAAGAAAACACCCTAGCCATTAAGGAAAGTTTAAATGAATACTTAAATACTTTAGATGGTGATGGAATGCTAATTAGCAATACCTTAATACTCAATGCTTGTAAAAATGCTAGCGAAGCTATTTTGCGTGCAAGAGATTTATTAAAAGAAAGTTCTTTAGAGCTTTTTGCTTTTGAATTAAATTTAGCCATAGGAGAGATAGCTCAATTTACAAAAGATTTTGAAAGAGATGAAATTTTAGATGCTATGTTTAGTAATTTTTGTTTAGGAAAATAAAAAGGAGAGAAAATGGATAAAGAAATTATAAAACAACACAAAATTAGCGACGAGGAATATCAAGAAATTTTAAATATATTAGGTAGAGAACCTAATTTGCTAGAGCTTGGAGTTATTTCTGCTATGTGGAGTGAGCATTGCTCATATAAATCAAGCAAAAAATACCTTAATGGCTTTCCGACCAAAGCTCCTTGGGTGATCCAAGGTCCTGGCGAAAACGCTGGAGTAATAGATATAGGCAAAGGAATGGCAGCTGTATTTAAAGTAGAAAGTCATAATCACCCAAGCTTTATAGAGCCATTTGCAGGTGCAGCAACAGGTGTGGGTGGAATTTTACGCGATGTTTTTACCATGGGCGCAAGAGTTGTTGCAGGTATGAATTCTTTAAAATTTGGTAATATCCATGATGAAAAAATAGGCAAACATCAAAAATATTTAGTTAAAGGTGTAGTAAGTGGAATTTCACACTATGGTAATTGCATGGGTGTACCTACCATAGGTGGAGAATGTGCTTTTGATGAGTGCTTTAACGGAAATATCTTAGTTAATGCTTTTGCACTTGGAACTTGCAAAATCGAAGATATTTTTTATGCAAAAGCTGAAGGTATAGGCAATCCTGTAATTTATGTGGGTTCAAAAACTGGTCGTGACGGGCTTGGCGGAGCTGTAATGGCAAGTGATAGCTTTAATGAATCTAGTAAAAGCTTAAGACCAACCGTGCAAATTGGCGATCCATTTGCTGAAAAATTGTTAATGGAAGCTTGTTTAGAACTTTTCAAAACTGATTATATAGTTGGAATTCAAGATATGGGTGCAGCAGGACTTACTTCAAGCTCTTTTGAAATGGCAGGACGCAGTGGTAGCGGTATGAAACTTTATCTTGACAAAACCCCTATGAGAGAAGAAGGTATGACTCCTTATGAGTTAATGCTAAGTGAATCTCAAGAAAGAATGCTAATTTGTGCCAAAAAAGGCTATGAAGAAAAAGTTATTGAAATTTTTAACAAATGGGGGCTTGATGCAGCTATTATAGGTGAAGTTACCGATACTGGCAAAATGGAACTATTTTGGCATGATGAATTAGTTGGCTTAATCCCTATTGAACCGCTAAGTGAAAAAGCACCTATACTTGATAGACCTGTGGCTAAACCAAAATACTTAGATGAGATAAAAAACTATCAATTTAAGCTCAACATTCCTACCCAAGAAGCATTTGAAAAACTCCTTGCAGATGAAAATGTTAGCAATAAAGCTTATATTTATGAGCAATTTGACTCAAGCGTACAAACTAATACTTTAAAAAGCAATGGAGCTCTAGGAGCCAATAGCATTAGAATCAAAGAAAACAACTGCTTACTTTCTATGGCCATTGAGTGTAACTCAAGATTAAACTATGTAAATCCAAAAATCGGCGCAGCAGCAGCTGTTGCAAGTGCAGGAAGAAAAATAGCATGCTCAGGAGCTAGACCTTTAGCAATTAGCGATTGTTTAAATTATGGTAACCCACAAAACCCTGAAGTAATGTGGCAATTTGCCCAAGGTTGTGAAGGTATTAAACTCGCTTGTAAAGAACTCAATACACCTGTAGTAAGCGGAAATGTTTCTTTATATAATGAAACCGATGGAGTAAGTATTTTTCCAAGTCCAACCATAGCTTGTGTTGGAGTAAATGAAAAAGCAGAAAATGTTTTAAAATCATATTTTAGTAAAGACACTAGTGCTATTTATCTACTTGGAGAAAGCAAAGGTAGTTTTGGTGGATCTTTAATTGCTAAAGTGCTGGATCAAAAAGTAGCAGGAGAGCTTGAAGATATAGATTTTAACGCGGAATTAAAACTATGGGATTTCCTATTAAAAGCAAACGAAGCAAAATTACTTGATTGTGCTAATAGCATAGGTATAGGTGGTCTTGCTATTACCTTAGCTAAAATGAGTGCAAAGGCAAATTTAGGTATTGAAGTAAAAACTAATTTTAAAGATAAGAGTTTTATTTTCGAAGAAAGTCCAACAAGAGTTATAGTTGGTGTTAAAAATGAAGAAAAATTTATCAAATTTGCAAATGAAATGGGAATTAAATTTACAAAACTTGGAAATTTAACTGAAAAAGATTTCATTTTAGATGATATTAAGATATCTTTAGCAAAACTACAAACAATTTATTTTGATAAATTTAATGAGTATTTAGGATAAAAATGCTTTTTGTTTTACTCGTATTGGCAATTTTGGCATTTTATTGGTATTATAAAACATGGGGTAAAGATGATCTTTTAGACTCTTTTAAAAAAGGAGCTAAAAGTTTCTCTCAAGGTTTTAAACAAGGCTATCACGAAGAAAGAATTGATGGATTTAAAAGAAGATTAAACTACTATGTTATAGCACTTTTAGCAAAAATAGCAAAAAGTGATGGCAGAGTTAGTGAAAATGAAGCTAATATGATCTCACAAATTCTTGATTACAATGCTAAAGATTCAAGAGAAAGAGAATTTTTAAAACAAAGTTTTAATGAACACAAAAACACCTTAAATGACACCCATGAAGTAGCCAAAGAACTCATCAAGGAAGTACCTTTACCTCAACAAGAAAGAATTAATATATTAAATGTTTTGGTCGCAATGGCCTTGATTGATGGAGAACTTAACAGCACTAAAAAAGATGTATTAAAAGCCATTGTCAAAGCATTTAATCTTGATGTAAATATACTTGAGAGACTTCTAAATTCTATGCAAACTCAAAAGGTAGGTATGAATTTGCAAAAAGCATGCGAGGTCTTAGGTGTAAGCGAAAATGTAAATTTACAAGAGCTTAAAAAACGCTATAGAGAACTTGCTAAAAAATATCATCCTGATATTTTAAACGCAAACAACAGCGATGAAGCAAAAATAAAAGAAGGTGTAAAAAAATTTCAAGAAGTTAATGAATCTTATGAATTTTTAAAACAATATATAGAAAGGAAAAATCAATGAAAGCACTAATTAGTGTCAGTGATAAAGAAGGAGTAGTAGAATTTGCTAGTGAGCTTGCAAAATTAGGTTTTGAGCTTTTATCTACTGGAGGCACTTATAAGCTTTTAAAAGAAAACAACCTGCAAGTACAAGAAGTTAGTGATTTTACTCAAAGTCCTGAAATGTTTGAAGGGCGTGTAAAAACCTTACACCCAAAAATTCATGGCGGAATTTTATACAAAAGAGAAGATGAAAGCCACCAAAAGCAAGCTAAAGAGCATAATATAGAAAGCATAGACTTACTTTGTGTGAATTTATATCCTTTCAAAAAAACTACAATTTTAACCCAAGATTTTGATGAGATTGTAGAAAATATCGACATTGGTGGTCCTGCTATGATACGCAGTGGCGCAAAAAACTTTAAAAATGTCATTGTAGTTTGTGATATTTTAGATTATGATAAAATCATACAAGCTTTAAAAGATAATACTTTAGATCTTGATTTTAGAAGAGCTTTGATGATCAAAGCTTATGAGCATACAGCAAATTATGATGCTTATATAGCAAATTATATGAACGAGCGTTTTAATGGTGGTTTTGGAGCAAGTAAATTTATTGTAGGTCAAAAAGTGTTTGACACAAGATATGGAGAAAATCCTCACCAAAAAGGTGCTTTATATGAATTTGATGATTTTTTCACACACAATTTTACAACCTTAAAAGGCGAGGCAAGTTTTAACAATCTAACCGATATTAACGCAGCTTTAAATTTAGCAAGTGCTTTTGATAAAGCTCCAGCAGTAGCCATTGTAAAACATGCAAATGCTTGTGGTTTTGCTATAAAAGAAAACTTACTCCAAAGCTATATCCATGCGCTTAAATGCGATACCTTGAGTGCTTATGGAGGAGTTGTAGCTATCAATGGAACCTTAGACAAAGAATTAGCGCAAAAAATCAATGAAATTTATATAGAAGTAATCATTGCAGCAAATGTAGATGATAATGCTTTGGAAGTTTTTAAAGATAAAAAACGTATTAAAATCTTTACACAAAAAGCGCCATTTTTAACTAGAGCTTATGATAAATATGATTTTAAACATATAGATGGTGGTTTTGTATATCAAGATAGCGATGAAGTTAGAGAAGATGAATTAAAAAATGCAGTATTAAAAAGCGAAAGAAAAGCTAATGAACAAGAATTAAAAGATCTTGAAATAGCTATGAAAATTGCTGCATTTACCAAATCAAATAACGTAGTTTATGTAAAAAATGGAGCTATGGTAGCCATTGGTATGGGCATGACAAGTCGTATCGATGCAGCTAAAGCAGCTATTAATAAAGCTAAGGAAATGGGGCTTGATTTAAATGGTTGTGTTTTAGCAAGCGAGGCTTTCTTTCCATTTAGAGATAGCATAGATGAGGCTAGTAAAATAGGTGTAAAGGCCATTATCGAACCAGGTGGAAGCATAAGAGATGAGGATATCATCCAAGCTGCCAATGAATATGGTATTGCATTATATTTTAGCGGTGTAAGACACTTTTTACATTAATACAAGGAGCTTCAAATGTTTAAAAGCATAGGTGCGAAGATATCTTTAGCAATGATTTCTACATTGCTAATTAGTTTTATTATCATGCAAATTATCTTACAAAAAGATTCTCAGCAAACGACCGATAGAATCAGCCGTGCACATTTGGATACCTTAAGTACTTCTGTTTTTCAAACATTAAGAATGGCAATGAATTTAGGTGACCCTGCTATTATAGAACAAGCTATAAAAGATGCTGGAGAAATTGAAGGCATAAAAGATATTAAAATTTATCCTTCAAAGGGCACAATTGAACTTTTTGAAATGCAAAAATATACAAAAAGTGATGAAAGTATCATCAACGAACAATTTAACAAGCCGCAAATACAAGCTGTTGAAATCAATAACAATCAAGGACATTATCTAAGACTTATACGCCCATTAATCGCTAATGAAAGTTGCTTAGCTTGTCATGCTAATGCTAAAGAAGGTGATGTTTTGGGTGTTATGGATATGTATAATGATTTAAAACATGTAGATGATGATTTGGCAAGCTCAGCTAGAACTTATATTATAATCTTTAGCATAGCTTTACTTTTTACTGTTTTTGCTGTGCTTTATATTTTAAAAATAGTTGTGGGTAATCCTGTTTTAGATCTTTTAAAACACGCTAAAGAATTAGCTAGCGGCGATGGGGATTTACGCGCAAGAATCAACATAAAAAGCACTGACGAGATAGGCAAAGCTTGCACCTACATCAACCAATTTATTGAAAAAATTCAAAATGCAGTGATTTCTACTAATGAAAATTCTCAAATGGTAGATAAACAATCTAAGCTTTTAAATACCAATGCGCTTGATCTAGCAAATAGAACAAAAGAAGGTCACACAAAAACTGATGAATCTTATCATTTAAGTGAGCAAATTCATACAGAGTTGCAAGATCTTGCTGAGCTTTCAAACAATGCAAATAAAGCCAATACAAAATCTTTTGAAGTTTTAAACACCATGCTTGATTCATTAAATCAGGTAGTGGATAAAGTAAGAGTTGTTGCAGAAAATGAAGATGTTTTATCTCAAAAAGTTGAAGTTATGGAAAAACAAGCGGAAGAGATCAAAAAGGCTTCTGATATGATGGGAGAAATTGCTGATAAAACCAATCTTTTATCATTAAACGCAGGTATTGAAGCTGCGCGTGCTGGAGAATTTGGTCGTGGTTTTTCAGTTATTGCTGAAGATGTAAGAAATCTTGCTCAAAGTTCAGAAGAATTTTTAAAAAATATTGCTATTGTCACCAAGCAATTAGTAGATAGTATTAATGAAGTTTCTAAAGAATTAAAACACAATGCTAAAGAAATTAATTCTTTAAACCAAGATGCAAAAGATCTTGTAGAAGGGACCAATGAAGTAAAAGTTTGCAATGAAAACGCAAGAGACTTAGCAAATGCTTGTATGCAAAAAATCTCAAGCACACAAGAAACTTTACAATCTTTACTTGATAAAATGCAAGAAACGGTAAAATTAAGCGATAAAAATGAAGAAATTTCAAAAATTTTGCTTGATGTTGCTCATGAGTTAAATGTAGTTTGTCAAAATTTAGAAGATGAATTAAAACATTTTCATGTATAAGGAGAATAAAAATGAAAAAAATAATCACATTAAGCATAGCAAGTTTAGCTGTCTTTAGTGGGTGTTCTGTGGCAAATTTAAGCACAGATGATTTGCAAAATAAAGAATTTACCATAAGTTCTTATGAAGCAAATGGAAAAAGCTACGAACTTCCTCAAAATACAAAAACAAGTATTAGTTTTGACAATAAAGACAAAAGGCTTTTTGGAACAGCAGGATGTAATAGATTTTTTGGAAATTATAAAGATCAAGGAAATAGTATAAAAATAGAAGACAATCTTGCTTCAACAAAAATGCTTTGTGATCAAGAATCTATGAAATTTGAAGACAATTTCCTAAGATACTTTAATGGAGAGTTTAAAATCATTAACGATGATGAAGGAATTATTTTAGAAAATAAAAAAATGAAAGTTTATTTAAAATAAGCCTTAAGGCTTATTTTAAATACTCTAATATATCCTCGCAAATCTTTCTAGGTTCTTTTGCTTTATAAATAGGTCTTCCAACCACAATAAAATCTGACAAATTATCCTTAGCACACTCTATATCAGCTACTCTTTTTTGATCATCTGAATTTTCTTTAAACGGACGAATTCCAGGCGTTAATGTAATAAATTTTGTACTTGTATTTTCTTTTATCAGCAAACTTTCATATACCGAGCAAACCATACCATCAAGACCACTTTCATAACTAATTTTAGAAAAATCTTTAACAGCTTGTTTAATATCTTGTTTATACACACTAAAAAATTCTTGCTCATCAAAGCTAGTTAAAGCAGATACGGCAAGCACTAAAGGTCTTTTGCTTAAAGCATTTAAGCGCTCCATAATCATACACATAGCACTTTTACCTGCACTTGCATGGATATTAAACATATCTACATCAAGCTTAGCAAGTTCTTCACAAGCATCTGCCATAGTATTTGGTATATCATAAAGCTTTAAATCTAAAAAGATTTTAAAATTATCCACTTTTTTAATCGCTTCTAAAAGTTTTACTCCATCTCTTAAATACGATCTAAGCCCTATTTTAACCCAAAGATCTAAACCTTTTAATTCCTTGGCTAAATTTATACACTCATCATAGCTTGCCACGTCAAAAGCCACGCAAAGTTTCATTGTGCTTCCTTGTTGATTTTATCTAATACTCCATTGATAAATTTAGGAGCATTGTCCCCTGCCATTTCTTTTGCAAGCTCTATAGCCTCGTTAATGATAATCGCTTTTTGTGTAGAAGTAAATAAAATCTCATAAGCACCTAAACGCAAAATGGCCTTTTCTATACTAGCTACTCCATCTAACTTATGCTCTTTTAAACACTCATTAATTTTCTCATCAAGCAAAGCAAGTTGCTCATTAATGCCATTATACAAATCTAGAGTGAATTTTCTTTGGTCATTGCGAATTTTTTTCTCATCTAAAAATTCATTAATAAAATCTTTATTTTCTTGATTTAGCTGTGCTGCATAAAGCAAAGAAACAATACTTTGTCTTACTTGGTGTCTAGTAGCCATTTTAAGCCTTAATTTTTTGGATTAAATTAAGCATTTCAACCACAGTAAGCATAGCTTCAAAACCTTTATTACCTGCTTTACTACCTGCTCTTTCTATGGCTTGCTCTAAAGTATCAGTTGTTAAAACTCCAAAGCTTACAGGCACATTAGCTCCAAGCCCCACACTCGCTATACCTTTAGTAGTTTCAGCTGCTACATAATCAAAATGTGGCGTACTTCCACGAATTACTGCTCCAACACAACAAATTCCATCAAATTTTTTACTCTCACAAGCTTGTTTTAACGCAAAAGGAATTTCAAAAGCGCCTGGAACTAAAATAAGACTTAAGTTCTCTTCCTTACCCCCATGTCTTAAAAAAGCATCTTTAGCACCTTCAACTAAACGATCTGTGATAATATGATTAAATCTTGCATTAATAATTACAATTTTCTCATCACCTTTTAAACTTAAATTTCCTTCTATTATCTTCATATTTTTCCTTTTTCAAATGATTTCTTGAATTTTTAAAAGTGTATTTACGCAGTTTTTAAGTCTTGAAAGATCAAGCATATTTGGTCCATCACATAAAGCCTTACAAGGATCAATGTGTGTTTCAAAGAAAAATCCATCTACACCCACACTAGCAGCAGCTCTTGCTAAAGGCTCTACAAATTCACTTTTGCCTCCACTACTTCCACCATTTGCTCCTGGCATTTGCACACTATGAGTAGCATCAAAAACAACCGGAGCATATTTTCTCATGATAACCAAACTTCTCATATCTACAACCAAATTTCCATAGCCAAAACTAGAACCCCTCTCAGCTACAAAAACACCATTTTCTTTGGCTATTTCAAAACCTTCTTCGTTAATGCCTCTAGTTTGTAAAATTTTAGCTACGCTGTATTTAATGTCTTCAGGATTTAAAAATTGCCCCTTTTTTACATTTACCTTAGCTTTTGTTTTAGCAGCAGCCACCAATAAATCAGTTTGCCTGCATAAAAAGGCAGGAATTTGTAAAACATCTACAACCTCAGCCGCAATACTTGCTTGAGAACTCTCATGAATATCAGTAAGAACTTGCATGCCGAATTTATCTTTCACTTTTTGCAAAATTTCCAAACCTTTTTCAATGCCTGGCCCTCTAAAACTATTAATACTAGTTCTATTTGCTTTATCAAAACTTGATTTAAAATAAAAATCAATTCTATCATCTTTTAAAAAGCATTCAAGCTCTTGTGCAACCTTAAAAACAAGCTCTTCGTTTTCTATCACACAAGGCCCTGCTATTAGTATCATTTTTTTCATCATTTTTTCCTTGTTTTTTTATTATTTTACTTTATTTTTATTATTTTCTTCAAGAGGAAAAACAAAATTTAAAATAATAGCTGTAATCCCACCTGCTGCAATCCCTGAAGAAAATAAAGTTTTAAACCACATTGGCATAAATTCTAAAATATCAGGATTATTAGAAACTCCAAGTCCTATACCCAAACTCATAGCTATAATGATAATAGAACGACGGTTTAAATTTTCTTTAGAGATAATCCTAACCCCCGTTGCAGCTATAGTACCAAACATCACTAAAGTTGCCCCACCTAAAATAGGTTCTGGAATTTGCAAAGTAATATCAGCCACAATAGGAAATAAACCCAAAATCATCAACATAAAAGCTACAATAAACCCAACATAGCGACTTGCAACACCTGTTAAAGCTATGACACCATTATTTTGCCCAAAACATGAGTTTGGAAAAGTATTAAAAAAGGCCGAAACAAAAGAATTAAAACCATTTGCCAAAACTCCACCTTTTAATCTTTTTGCATAAAGTTCACCCTTAACCGGCTGATTAGAAACTTCGCTAGTAGCACTAATATCACCAATTGTTTCTAAAGAAGTTACCATAAAAACCAAAATCAAAGGCAAAATGAGATTATAATCAATACTCAAACCATAATGCAAAGGATCAGGTAAAAACATTAAAGGTAAATTTTCATTAAAATTAAAGCTAAAATTTTCAAAAGTCATAGCCACTAAAAGCCCTATTATCATAGCTATAAACAAAGAAGAAATTCTTATATATGCATTATCAAAGCGATTTAAAACAATAATGCTAAAAATCACAACTCCGGCTAATAATAAATTTTGCAAAGAACCAAACTCACCACTTGCCTTAGCCGCAAATCCACCTCCTGCACTCACAAGACCAACATTAATCAAACTAAGACCTATAATCATCACTACTATACCTGAAACCAAAGGCGAAATCACTCTTCTAATAAAAGGTAAAATTTGAGAAATAATCATTTCAGTGGTAGAACAAAGCATTAAAGTGCCAAAAATAGCCCCAAGCATTGCTTCTTGTGATAAGCCATTATTTTTTAAAACAAGCCCACCTAGTATAATAGGCGCAACAAAGTTAAAACTAGTCCCTTGAATAGATAAAAGTCCACTCCCTATAGGACCCCAAGTTTTAATCTGTAAAAGCGAAGCAACACCTGAAGCAAAAAGTGACATGCATATAATTCTAGCTGTATTAGTATCATCTATTCCAAGACCCTTACAAATTAATAAAGCAGGTGTAATCACAGCCACAAACATAGCCATTAAATGCACCAAAGCAGCAAAAAAAGCTTTAGCAAAAGGCGGTTTATCTTCTAAACCATAAATTAAATCTGTTTTATTTTCCATTTTTATTTCCTTTTGTTTGCTTACTAACCAAAATAATTCCTCCTATAATAATGCTAAAAATTCCTATAAAAACCATCAAACTAGGAAATTCATCTCCTAATAATATGCCCAAAAATAAAGTAAAAACTACATCTATATAACTAACCCCAGCAACAACTCCTGCCTTTTTTGCCACCCCATAAGCTTTAGTAACATGAATTTGATACATTGCTCCAAAAACACCCATTAAAATAATAAAAATCCAAGCTTTAAAACTAGGCACAACAAAAGGAGCAATTAAAAAATCAAGTTCTTTTATTTCATAAAAAGAACCTATAATCATAGACATTAAAGGCATTAAAGTACCAATTAAAACAAAAGATAAAGCTATAAAAGGTGCTGGATATGATTTTCTAAGCTCTCTTACACTAGTTAGTGCCAAGGCTGCACAAAAACCACTTAAAATTCCCAAAATGCTATTTTTTAAATCAAAACCTGAATGCATAGTACTATCTGCAAAAGGCTGACAAATTAACAATACTCCTATAAAAGCAATCAAAATCCCAAAACAAGCTTTTAATCCCAAGCTTTCTTTAAAAAATAAAAAAGCAATTAAAGCTATAAAAATCGGTGCTGTTTTTTGAAAAGCAAAAGCTCCACCTAAAGAAATATTAGAAACATTATAAAAGAAAAGATATAAGGCAATCGTTCCTATAACACCCCTAAAAACAAGCAAACCCAAACGACCGCCGCTTTTATGAAAATTTAATTTTGAAAGCGCATAAAGCATAAAAGCTGTGCCTATGATATTTCTAAAAAACATAATTTCAATCGATGATAATTCTTCACTAAGAATTTTTGCACAAGCACCTACAAGTGCAAATTCTATGGAAGCAATAATCATAAAATATATACCTAAATTTTTTTTAACTATTCTTAACATATAAATTCCATATAAAAATTCCCGTTATTTTAGTCTTTTTTTGCTTAATTTTAAGGCAATTTTTATATAATCACAAATAAAAATTTAAAAATGAGTATTAATGCAAAGTATTATTTTAATAGGAAAACCAAATGTTGGCAAATCAAGTCTTTTTAATAGACTTGCAAGAAAGCGCATAGCTATCACCAGTGACATAAGTGGGACTACAAGAGATACTAACAAAATAGAAGTGGAAATTGATGGTAAAAGAGCCTTATTGATAGATAGTGGCGGACTTGATGAAAGCAATGAGCTTTTTAAAAATGTCAAAGCAAATTCATTAAAAGCTGCTAAAAATAGTGATATTATCTTTTATATGGTGGATGGAAAATTTCTGCCCGATGATGAAGATAAAGCTTTTTTTTATGAAATGAAAAAACTCAACAAACCTATAGCCTTAGTAATTAACAAGGTGGATAATAAAAAGGATGAAGAAAGATCTTGGGAATTTTCTAATTTTGGCGTGAAAGAAGTTTTTAATATCTCTGTTACACATAATATAGGCATTGATGAGCTTTGCATGTGGGCTGGCAAGTTTTTAAATGAAAGTTTTTTAAATGCAGATGAAGAAGAAGACTTTGAAAGCTATTTAGAAAATTTTGATGAAAATAGCGGAGATTTTAAGCTAAAAACTATCAATGAAAACCATATTAAAGTAGGAATTATAGGTAGGGTAAATGTAGGAAAATCAAGTCTTTTAAATGCTTTAGTTAAAGAAGAGCGTAGCGTGGTAAGTGATATAGCAGGCACTACGATTGATCCTGTTAATGAAAGCATTATGCATAAAGATAAAATCATTGAGTTTGTAGATACTGCAGGGATTAGAAAACGTGGTAAAATACAAGGCTTAGAGCGTTATGCGCTAAATAGAACCGAATATGCCCTAGCTAATGCTCAAATTGCACTTTTAGTGCTTGATGCAGCCGAAGGCTTTAACGAACTTGATGAGCGTATTGCAGGACTTGCTGCCAAGCATTGTCTAGGTGTGATTATCGTGCTTAATAAATGGGATAAAAGCGAGCTTGATTTTGATAAAACTTTAAAAGAATTAAAACTAGATCGTTTTAAATTTCTAGCTTATGCACCCGTTGTAAGCGTATCAGCTTTAAGCGGAAAAAGAGTGCATGTACTTTTAGATAAAATTTTAGAAGTTTTTGCCAATTTTACACAAAAAATTCCAACTGCAAAATTAAATGCCTTGGTAGAAGAAGCCACAAGAGCCCACCCGCTACCACATGATTATGGTAAATTAGTAAAAATTTATTATGCGGTTCAATATGACTTAGCACCTCCAAAAATAGCTCTAATCATGAACAGACCAAAAGCTTTACATTTTAGCTATAAGCGCTATTTGCAAAATCAAATTAGAAAACAATTTAATTTTGAAGGTGTTCCTTTGATTTTAGCTTCAAGAAAAAAAGGTAGCAAAGATGAACAAGAAGGATAATCTCCTTTTTGTAGGCTTTATGGGCTGTGGTAAAACAACCATAGCAAGAGCTTATGCTAAAAAATACGATAAAATATTTTTAGATACAGATAGTTTAATCAAAGAAAAATTTAATCTTAAAATTGATGAAATTTTTAAAACATATGGTGAAAAAAAATTCCGTAAAGAAGAGAAAAAACTTGTTTCTTTTTTAACTTGTGTGCAAGATTGCTCTATTGCAAGTGGTGGTGGTTTCATAGAACAAAAAAAACTAAAAGACATTGGAGCAATTATATATTTAAAAGCAAGCTTTGATTATCTTTTGCAAAGATTAAACAGGGAAGAATTAGCCACTAGGCCTTTACTTACAAATATAAATAATGCCAAAATTCTTTTTAATCAAAGAGCAAAAAAATATGAAAAAAAAGCAGATATTATAATTAACATTGAAAACAAAAGTATTAAAGAACTTATCAAAGAGATTAAAAAAGAGGTAAAATGAGAGTTATTACAGGATTGCAACCAAGTGGAGATTTACATATAGGCAATTATTTTGGCTCAATCAAACAAATGCTAAATATGCAAGAAGAAAATCAAATGTATATGTTTATAGCAAATTACCATGCTATGACTTCAAGTTTTGATGGTGAAAAACTCAGACAAAATTCACTCAAAGCTGCAGCAGCTTTTTTGAGTTTAGGGATTGATCCGCAAAAAAGCGTGTTTTGGTTGCAAAGTGATGTAAAAGAAGTAATGGAACTTTATTGGATTCTTTCTCAATTTACCCCAATGGGACTTTTAGAAAGAGCGCATAGCTATAAAGATAAAATCGCCAAAGGTTTAAATGCCAACCATGGACTTTTTTCTTACCCTGTTTTAATGGCTGCAGATATTTTGCTTTTTAATGCTCAAATAGTTCCTGTAGGCAAAGATCAAATTCAACACGTTGAAATAGCAAGAGACATAGCCTTAAAAGTAAATAATGAATGGGGTGAAATTTTCACTCTACCTCAAGCTAAGGTTAATGATGAAGTTGCGGTAGTACCTGGCACTGATGGAGCCAAAATGAGTAAATCTTATCAAAATACAATCGATATTTTTAATACACCAAAAGCTATTAAAAAACAAATTTCTTCCATTGTTACAGATAGTACAGCTTTAGAAGATCCAAAAGATTGGCAAAATTGCAATATATTTAAAATCGCAAAATTATTTTTAGACAAAACAGAGCAAGAAGCTTTAAAAAGCCGTTATGAAAAAGGTGGCGAAGGTTATGGGCATTTTAAAATGTATTTAAATGAAATCATTAGTGAGTATTTTGCCTCAGCCAAGGACGAATATGAAAAATTATTAGCTAATCCTTCTAAAATTGAGGAAATTTTAGAATTTGGTGCAAGTAAAGCAAAAAAACAAGCCCAAGAAACAATGGAAAAAATTTATGCTAAAATAGGACTATAAAAGGAGTTAGAATGTTAGATTTAAAACTTTTACAAAATAATTTCGATGAAATTGCACAAAAATTAAAAGCTAAAAAAGTGGATGAAAATTTACTCAAAGAATTGAGTGATTTATTTATAAATTTAAAAAAAGAAAAAGCACTTTTAGAAGAATTTCAAGCTTTTCAAAACAAATTTAGCAAAGAACTTGCAACAGCACAAGATAAAGAAAGCTTAAAAGCACAACTAAGTCAAAATAAAGAAAAAATTAATACTCAATCAAAAATCGTTAATGAATTAGAAGAAAAACTGGAGCAAATTGCTCTAGCAGTACCAAATACCCCTGATGATTGTGTGCCTTTTGGGGAAGATGAGGATGAGAATGTAGAATTAAAAAAAGTTCTTACCCCACCTAGTTTTGATTTTGAAATTAAAGAACATCATGATTTAGGAGAAAAATTAAATTGGCTTGATTTTACAAGAGGAGTTAAAATCTCGCAAAGTCGCTTTTGTGTACTTAAAAATGAAGGAGCTTTACTAAGTAGAGCCTTAGTAAATTATATGATAGATTTTAATAGAAGTAGAGGTTTTGAGTTAGTTAATGTGCCATTTTTAGTAAATAGTGCGACCATGTATGGTACTGGACAACTTCCTAAATTTAAAGATGATATGTATAAGGTAGAAAATGATGATTTATACCTCATTTCAACTTCTGAAATTCCTGTAACCAATCTTTATTCTAATGAAATTTTAACTCAAGAAGAATTACCTTTAAAAATGACTTGCTATAGCGCTTGTTTTAGACAAGAAGCAGGAAGTGCAGGTAGAGACACAAGAGGTATTATA
This sequence comes from Campylobacter sp. LMG 7929, assembly GCF_024723595.1. Classification (NCBI taxonomy): domain Bacteria; kingdom Pseudomonadati; phylum Campylobacterota; class Epsilonproteobacteria; order Campylobacterales; family Campylobacteraceae; genus Campylobacter; species Campylobacter sp. LMG 7929. Next base: position 73,830 of record NZ_JANQCY010000008.1, read on the forward strand.
AGACAACATCAATTTGAAAAAGTAGAACTTGTTAGTATATGCAAGCCTGATCAAAGCGAGCTAATGTTTGAAGAAATGCTAAATTGTGCTAGTGATTTGCTAAGCTCTTTAGGTCTAGCACACAGACATTTGATGCTTTGTACTGGAGATTTAGGTTTTTCAGCTGCAAAAACAGTGGATTTAGAAGTTTGGCTTCCATCTCAAAATAAATACCGTGAAATTAGCTCTGTATCTAATTGTAAAGATTTTCAAGCAAGACGTGCAAAAATTCGCTTTAAAAACGATAAAGGCAAAAACGAATTAGTGCATACACTTAATGGCTCTTCGCTAGCTGTTGGAAGAACCTTAGTAGCTATTATGGAAAACTATCAAGAAAAAGATGGAAACATAAGAATTCCTGATGTGTTAAGAAAATACTTTTAAGAGAAAACATGGCCGAAGAAGTAACACTTAAAGAACAAGACAACCAAGAAAAAGCTTTCTCTGAGTTAGATGAAAATCCAGGAGTAGAAGAACAAGCTATCCCTCCTGGCATGATACCTCCTGAATTAGAGGAGGAAGAAAGCACCTTTCAAAGAGTGGAAGAAGAACCTCAAGCACCGCAACCTGAAGAGAAAAAAAAGCTTTTTGATAAAAAATTTATTATTTTAATTTCTGCACTTGGAGCTCTTGCTCTAATATTGCTTGTAGTTTTAATTTTACTCATAGTTTTCAAAGAAGATAAACAAGCTATTTTAAATACTCAAGTCTTAGATGATAATACTAGCTCAAGCATCACTAAAGTAAAACAATCAGCATTAGATCTTGTAGTACAAAAAGCAAATTTATTATATGAAAAAGGTGATGTAGAAAGCGCTTTAGAACTTTACAATAACATTAACATTTTCAATCAATCCCTATCTAGTTATAATCTTGGCGTAGCTCAAATGAAACAAAAAGATTATGCTAGCGCAATTGAAAATTTCAAGCAATCTTTGGAATTAGAAGAACACAAGGTGGCTGCTGCCATAAACACTGCTGTGTGTTATTTTAATCTTGGTGATAAAGAAAAATTTAATTACTATCTTGACTTAGCAAGAGTGCATTTACCGCAAGATTCCAAATCATCTTTGTATGATTATTATCTAGGTTTAATTAATTATTATCAAGGATTTTACCCTGAAGCTTTGCAAATGTTTATGCGCTCAAACAACATCAATGGTTATCAAGGTGAATCTTATTATCTTGGAGCAAAAGTTTATGCTTTATTAAAATCAGAAAAAAACGCCATTGATTTTTTACAAAAACAAGAAGATTATGAAGCAAGTTTGCCCTTAGGCTTATTATATGCAAAATCAGGAGACTATCAAAAAGCTAAAGAATATCTTGAAAAAGCCTCAAAGATAGGAGAACATGAAGCTAGAAGTAAGGTTGCTTTAGCCTTAGTTGAATTAAAAACCGGTCAATTTGAAAGTGGTGCGCAAATTTTAAAAGCTCTTTACATCAAAGATAAAGATATAGGTTCAAAATACTATAATATCAAAACAAGATTAAAAAGAAATTTTTCAAATATTGATATTGCCCAACAAAATTTTGCCAAGAGATTGATTACTGGAAAACAACAAATATATGATTTACTGTTTTACTTTTCACCATATCGTGTTTTTGATGTTAAACAAAGCATGGAACTTATTACAAAGGCTGATTTGGGAAATTTTATACAAGGATATGAGTACGAAAATGAATTACTTGTTAAAAGTAAGGCTTTATCAGGGGTTAATATAGAATTATCTCATGCTATTAACTTAGCTTTTAATTTTCATCTAAGAGAAGCTAATCAAGAATTTAAAAACTTAAGTGAAATTTATCATGCTCATGATGTAATTCATTATAATCTTGCCCTAACTTACGCACAATTACAAGATTATAACAATGCTTACAAGCACTTTTCAACCGCATATCATTTAAATCCTAAAAATTATATTGCAGGAATTTTTGGCATATATTGTATGGATCTAGCAAAGAAAGATTATACAAAACTTGCTAATGAACTTTTAGAAAATCTCCAAGCAGATAATACCATTGATCAAAACAACAATATATATAAATATTTACTATATTTAGCTAAAAATGACTTTACTGCTACTATTCCTTACCTAGATAATCTTTCAAATACTAATAACGCACCTTTGGAGTTAATATTTGCTATTATAGCTGCAAATGGCAATAATCTTGAAACCCTAAGAAACCAAAAAATAAAAGAATTAAAAGATTTATTAAGTGAGGATATTATTAGCAATATTTTATATTTTAACTCCAAAAATATGAATTTAAATATCAAAGAATACGCCAAACAAGCTCAAATGTATTTTTTAAATACCAAACTTGATTATAATTCTTTATTTGGAGGAGCTGGGATAGTTAAAGATAGCTATGTAACGCTTATGCAAATAACAGGCTTGCTTAATCATGTTAGAAATGATATTAAAAAAAGACTAGCCATGAGTAATAAAAATTCCATTGGATTAATCTTTGCTCTAGCTTATGTAGATATATTTGCAAAAGAATACCAAGAAGCATATACACTTTATAATATTTTAATAGATGATTACAAAATTAAAGATGCTCAAACTTTATTTTTAGCCGCAGTTGCAGCAATAGGTTCAAATAATCCAAACTCAGCCATTGCTTTACTTGAACTTGCAAGATTAGAAAACGAAGAAACCTTAGAAGCAAGACTTGCTTTAGGACTTTTATACCATGAAGTGCAAAACCTAGAACCTGCTATGTTTCAGTATGAAAAAGTAGGCAATAACTTCGAAAGCAAATTCTTTACTTTTGATATCAAAAACTAGTATTTTCGTTACGAAAATACTAGTTATATAAAATCATATAATTTACTTAACACTTATAAAACCAGGATTATAATTTAAAAAGAAGTGGCTCCGGATGTAGGATTCGAACCTACGACCAATCGGTTAACAGCCGACTACTCTACCGCTGAGCTAATCCGGAACATCAATAAATAAGAAATGGTATTATATAAGAAAAAAATACTCTTGTCAAGAGTTTTTCGTAAAAAATTATATTTTTTTATAAAATTTCACTCCAGCTAGATTTTTTACAATAATTTTTTGCTCCTTAAGTAGCTTTTCTAATATATCTTTGCTATATTGACTAAATTTATTTTCAACATCAAATTCACTTTGAGCTCTAAGTTGCAACATTTTTAAAAGCTCTTGAGTATTAAAATCAATTTTTTCACCTTTATAATAATGCTTAGCAAGCACAACAGGGGCACTATTAATATACATACTTAATTCTTCTAATTTTTCCATAGATACACCTTTAACAGGATAAGCTGGAGGTCTATCAATAGTGCTAAAATCTACTCTTAATGGCTTTATTTTATCAAATACCTCATTTAAAGCTAACATTTCTTCTTTATTGTCATTTAAACCTTGTACAACTAAAACTTCCATAACAAGATCACCTAGAAATTTTTCCCTAAAAGTAATCATTTTATCAATCATTGTTTCAAGTTTAATTTGTTTTAGAGCTTTATCTATTCTATAAAATGTTTTTTCTTTAGCACTATCAAGACTAAATTTAACTACATCAATATCCAATAAAGCATTGAATGCATTTGGATTTAACACACCACTACCATTACTTAAAATCAAAAGTTTTTTATCTTGTTTTATTTTATTTAACTCGCAAACTAATTCTTTTAAATAAGGATACAGACTAGGTTCACCATTTGCAGTTAATGTAAGAAAATCAAATTTCACATCGCTAGCTAAAGATTGCTTTACCTGTTCTAAGATATCTTGAATTTTTGGATATACTAAAGATTTTTCCACAGGTTTTGCAGCTTGCAACTCACAATATACACAATCGAAATTGCACTGCTTTTGATTTGGACTTAAATCAATCCCTAAAGAAAGCCCAAATCTTCTTGAGCTTATGGGGCCAAAGGTAATTTTGTTCACTTTTTAGATTTCTCTTGAACTAGCTTGATAAAATATTTAGCATTTTCAACAGGAATATCAGGCAAAATACCATGTCCAAGGTTAAAAATATGTGCACTATCTTGCATAATATTCAAAATTTTATCCACTCCTACTTCAATCGCATTTTTATCATACAATCTACAAGGCTCCATATTACCCTGTAAAGTATACTTAGCGCCTAATTTTTCTTTTGCCAATTCTAAAGGCGTACTCCAATCTACACCAAAAACATCAAAATTTCCATTTATACCATCCAAAAATCCACTAACACCTTTAGGAAATAAAATCACGGGAATGTGTGGATATTTTTCTTTGATAAAATCAGCAATTTCAAGCATGTATTTAAAAGAAAATTCAAAAAACATCTCTTTTTCTAAAGCACTTGCCCAACTATCAAATATCTGTATAGCATTAGCTCCTGCTTTAATTTGTTCTTGAATATAATGCTTTAAAGCTAAAGTAAGTTTAGATAAAATTTGATGTAAAAATTCAGGATTTTGATAAACTAATTTTTTACATTTTGCATAATTTTTACTACCACCACCCTCTATCATATAAGTAACAATAGTCCAAGGACTTCCACAAAAACCAATCAAAGCTTTATCATGCGCAAGTTTTTCTCTAGTAAGCGCTAGTGCATCATAAACATAAGAAAGTTTTTTAATACTTTTTTCAACATCTAATCTCTCCAAATCTTCCTTAGTTTTAATGGGATTTGAAAATACCGGCCCTTCGCCTTTTTCAAATTTTAAATCCATACCCATTTCTAAAGGCACTACTAAAATATCTGAAAAAATAATAGCTGCATCAACGCCCAAAATATCCACAGGTTGCAAAGTAACTTCACTTGCTTTTTTATAGTCCTTGCAAAGTGATAAAAAATCTCCAGCACTTGCTCTAACTTCCATGTACTCAGGCAGATATCTTCCTGCTTGACGCATCATCCAAACCGGAGTATAAGGAGTTGATTTTTTAAAACACGCATCAATAAAAATCATTTTTATTCCTTATTAATGATCACTTTTATGCAAGAAATAAAGCCCCACACAAAGAGCCAAAATAGAACCTGCTAAATAAGTCATATCCAAAACTGTATTAAGTTGCATTTGTAAAATTCTTTGAAAAAAATTTACAACTAAAACCATGATAATTACTTTTGCGAGCTTATCTTTTAGCTGATCCAAACTATGCACTTCTAAAACTTTTGACTGCTTTGTTTGTTTAAAATCCTCTATTTCGCTAATAAAAAGCTCATAAATTCCAAAAGAAAAAATAAATAAAACCAAAGCCATCAAATATAAATCCACAGCTCCTATAATCAAACCAACAATATCTTCATGCAAATCTACCGTAGAATTTGACAACATAAAGTATTCAAATACATATTTTAAAACTTTAATCACATCATAACTTGCGATAAAAAATAAAACAAAAGCCCCTATTAAACCAAAAATCACAGGTAAAATAGTAACCAAACGACTTTTAACTAATAAATTCTCAAAAAATCTTTCTAGCATTTTTCTCCTTTTTAAACCAATTCTAGCCATTTTTGCGCAATACGCACTGCATTTGTAGCAGCTCCTACACGAATTTGATCAGCCACACACCATAAATGTAAAATGTTTTTGTGATTAATATCACGTCTAATTCTTCCTACATAAGTTTCGTTAGTATTACTTGTAAAAAGTGGCATAGGATATTTTTTATTTTCTACATCATCAATCACAACAACACTTGGTGTCTTAGAAAGTATCTCTTTAACTTTAGCAACATCAACATCTTTTTCAAAATGCATAGTAATGGCTTCACTATGACTTCTAAGTACAGGAACTCTTACACAAGTTGCTGAAATTTCAAGTTTTTTATGTAGTATTTTTTGCGTTTCATTCACCATTTTTAATTCTTCTTTGGTATAGTCATTGTCGCTAAAAACATCAATTTGAGGAATCAAATTTAAAGCCAAAGTATATGGAAAAGTTTTTGCTTCAAATTCATCTAATTTAAAAGCAAAAAAACTTTGCATTCCTTGAACTAGTTCTTCCATACCTTCTTTACCTGCGCCACTTGCTGCTTGATAAGTGCTTACATCTACTCTTTTTAGACTAAATGCATCATCAAGTGGTTTTAAAACATGTACCATTTGTATGGTAGAGCAATTTGGATTAGCAATAATCCCTGTTTTTTCCCAATCTTTAATATCTTCACTATTGCACTCAGGAACCACCAAAGGAACATTCTCATCCATTCTAAAATGGCTCGTATTATCAATCACCACAGCACCACATTCTACTGCGTATTTTGCATACTCAGCACTTATATTTCCTCCAGCACTAAAAAAAGCAATATCTACAGGATTTTCTTTAAAAACACTTGGAGTTAATTCTTTTACTTTATAGCTTTTACCTCTAAATTCTACTTCACTACCTGCACTTTTTGCACTTGCTAATGGCAAAATACTTTCAACTGGAAAATCAAGCTCATCTAAGACATTTAAAAGTTCTTCACCAACTGCTCCTGTTGCACCTACAATAGCTATTTTTTTCATTGTCCGTCCTTTTTAAGTAATATTGTATTTTTTCATTTTTTCGCTAAAAATTTTCTCACTCATCCCTATAAGCTTAGCTGCTTCTGTAATATCTTGCGAATTTTTTAAAGCTTCTAAAATCAATTCTTTTTCAAGATTTTTAATATCTTTACTTTTTCTACTTTCTAAAAATAAATCTTGAACACTAATCTCATCATTTTCACTTAAAATGCAAGCTCTTTGTATAATAGAAATCAATTCTCTAATATTACCTGGAAAATCATAAGATAATAAAGCATCTTGTGCTTCTTGGCTTAAAGTTTTCTCATTAAAATCATATTCTTTACACGTATCAAGTAATACCTTTTGCGCAATTTGCAAAATTTCTTCTTGACGCTCTCTTAGCGGTGGTATATTAATAGGAATAGTATTAAGTCTATAATATAAATCTTGTCTAAATTCATTATCTACAATCTTTTTTTCTATATGAGCATTAGTTGCACTGATAATTCTTACATCAATCTTTATACTTTTGGTACTCCCTAATCTTGTAATTTCTTTTTCTTGTAAAGCTCTTAATAATTTTGCTTGAATTTCATAAGGCATTTCACCTATTTCATCTAAAAACAAAGTGCCTTCATTAGCGAGCTCAAACAACCCTATTTTAGTAGTATTAGCATCAGTAAATGCACCTTTTTCAAAACCAAAAAGCTCACTTTCTATCAAATTTGATGGAATTGCTGCCATATTAATAGCCACAAAAGGTTTTTGTGCTCTTTTTGAATTTTTATGCACAAAATTTGCAAAAACTTCTTTACCTACCCCACTTTCTCCAAAAAAAAGCACACTTGCATCTGTCTTAGCAGCTTTTAAAGCCAAATTTAGACAATTTTCCAAAGCCTTAGAAGTACCATAAAAATCTTGATTTTCTTCTTTTTTAGTAGTCTTTTTATTTGTTTTTTTAGAAGTCTTTTCTTGAATTATTTTTGCGCGTTTTATTGCAGTTACTAAAGTATTAATATCAAATGGTTTTACTAGAAAATCTTTTACTCCAAGCCTTACTGCCTCTATAGCGCGATTTAGCGTTGCATTGCCTGTGATAATGATAAAATCATATTTATTCTCACAAGCTTGTACAAATTCAATACCATCCATACCCGGCATATTAATATCTGTAATAATTAAATCAACATCATCATTAAGTTTTTTTAGTGCTTCAGTTGCTGATTTATAGGATTTTATAGTAAATTCTTCATACTCACCCAAAGCTATTTCGAGTGATTTTCTCATATTTATATCATCTTCAACTATAACTAAATTCATCTCAAACCTTAAGCTAAAATACCTTTTTTAGGACCACTTTTACCATGACATTCTTTATATTTTTTGCCACTACCACAAGGACAAGGTGAATTTCTAGGTACTTTAGTAATTTGTGCTTCACCGTTTTCATTAACACCACTTTCTGTAGTATTTGACAACAACTGCTCATTTTGTTCATGGCTTTTTTCTTCAAAATTTTGTACTTCTTTTTGAGTAAAAACTACATTAAATAACAATTTTAAACTGTCAAATTTAATACGCTCAACAAGCTCCATGAAAAGATTATAACTTTCTTTTTTATACTCCACTAAAGGATCTTTTTGGTTATAACTTCTTAAACCTATACCAGTTTTTAAAATATCCATTTGGTATAAATGCTCTCTCCATAGATTATCTAAAATTTGAAGATATAAAATTCTTTCAATTCTTCTAGCTTCCTTATCTTCAATAATACTCATTTTGTCTTTATAAGCTTTTTCTAAAATTTCACTTAATTTGTTTTCTACTTCAATCACACCTAAATCTTTAAAATCAGCTTCGTTTAGCTCAAAGTTACACTCATAACTTACTTTTTGCTTTAAGCTTTCAAAATGCTTAACATCATCTTCAAGCTCTGCATTTAGATAAATTTGACTTACCAAATGATTGCTATATTCAACAATATTTTTTAAAATTTTATCTTGCAAATCAAATTCTTCATCTAGTAATTCATTTCTATAATTATAGATAGTCTTTCTTTGCTCATTAGCCACATCATCATATTCAAGCAAATGTTTTCTACTTTCAAAATGTAAACTTTCAACTTTTTTTTGAGCATTTTCTACAGCTCTTGTAACAATGCGACTTTCTATATGCTCACCCTCTTCTATACCCAATCTTTCCATGATATTTTTAATGCGATCACCGCCAAAAATTCTCAAAAGATTATCCTCTAAACTTAAATAAAATCTACTTACACCAGGATCACCTTGACGCCCTGCACGACCACGAAGTTGATTATCTATTCTTCTACTTTCATGGCGTTCAGTTCCTATGATATAAAGCCCTCCTAAAGCTCTTATTTCATCATCTATTTTTATATCAACGCCACGACCTGCCATATTAGTAGCTATGGTTACTGCACCTTTTTTACCCGCATCTTGGATAATCAAAGCTTCTTGCTCGTGATTTTTAGCGTTAAGCACATGATGAGGAATGCGTTCTTTTACAAGCATATTATGAAATACTTCACTTCTTTCAATACTTGCAGTCCCTACTAAAACCGGTTGACCTTTTGCATTTGCTTTTTTTATCTCTTCAATAACTGCTTTAAATTTTTCTTCTTGTGTTTTATAAATCAAATCATCTTTATCTATTCTTGCAACCTGTATATTTGTAGGTATGGAAACCACATCTAAATTATATATTTGAGAAAATTCTGTTGCCTCAGTTTGTGCAGTACCTGTCATACCTGCTAATTTTTTATACATTCTAAAATAATTTTGGAAAGTAATATCTGCTAAAGTTTGACTCTCTTCTTGAATTTTTACTCCTTCTTTAGCCTCTAACGCTTGGTGCAAGCCATCACTAAAGCGTCTTCCTTCACTTAGCCTTCCTGTAAATTCATCAACAATTACAACTTCTTTATCTCTTAATACATAATGCACATCTTTTTCAAATAAATTATGTGCTTTTAAAGCTTGATCAAGCTGATGGGCTAATATTGCATTATCTAAGCTATATAAATTTTCTACTCCAAATAATTTTTCTGCCTTAGAAATTCCAGCCTCTGTAATCATGATAGTTCTATTTTTCTCATCAACAACAAAATCTCCACTTGGTAATTCTTGAGGAGTAGTCGCTGCTTGGCCTTTTTGCATTTGTTTTGCTACTTCATTTGCTTTAATATAACCATCTAAAGTTCTATTTGTAGGCCCACTTATAATAAGCGGAGTTCTTGCTTCATCTATTAAAATACTATCTACTTCATCAACTATAACAAAATTATGCTCTCTTTGTACTTTTTCAAGCTTTGAAAATTTCATATTATCACGCAAATAATCAAAGCCAAATTCATTATTTGTACCATAAGTTATATCACACTCATAAGCTTTTTTATGTGCTTCATCGCTATTTTGCTCTGAAAGTATCACACCTACACTAAAACCTAAAAAATTATAAATAGCACTCATTTGCTCTGCATCTCTTTTGGCTAAATAATCATTTACGGTAACTACGTGCACACCCTTACCGCTCATAGCATTTAATACAACAGGTAAAGTTGCAACCAAGGTTTTACCTTCCCCGGTTTTCATTTCAGCGATTTTTCCCTCATGTAAAACCATACCACCGATTAATTGCACATCAAAATGACGCATATTAAGCGTTCTTTTTCCTACTTCCCTAACTATTGCAAAAACATCATTTAGTATTTGGTCTAAAGTTTTTTCTTCTTTTTGAATTTGTGTTTTAAAATCTATAAAATTTTGTTTTAATTCATCATCACTTAAATTTTGGTATTTTGACTCTAAAGCATTAATTTGCGCAACTCTCTTTAAATATTTTTTTACTTCTCGATCGTTTTTTGTGCCAAATATTGCTTTAAATACACTAGAAAACATTTTTTTACCTTTAATTACAAAAATATATGCTAGATTATACCTTGATTTTAATTAGAACTATATAAAATTTTATTTGCATAAATTTTATATAATTTGTAAAATTTTTAAAGGATAATTATGAAATATTTTGTATTTTTAATGATATTTGCTTGTAATATTTTTGCTTTTGATATAAATTTTAAAAATTTTAGCAGTGATTTTGAACAAAAAGTGCAAAGTAATAATTCTTCGCTAAATTACAAAGGAAATTTTATCATCACTCAAAATAAAGCCTTTTGGAATTATACTAAGCCGAATAAAAAGCAAATTTATATCAATAATAAAGAAGTTGTTATCATAGAACCTGAATTAGAACAAGCCATTTATACTCAATTACAAAATTTACCAAATCTTCAAGCAATTTTTAAAAATGCAAAATCAATATCTCACGAAAACTATGAAGCAAAATACGAAAATATCATATATAATATCAAACTAGAAAACGGTAACCTTGACAGTATTTCTTACAAAGATGAATTGGGAAATTTAGTCAGTCTTTATTTTTACAATCAAAAATTTGATCAAAATATCAACGATAATATTTTTATACCAAAAATTCCAAGTCATTTTGATATAATCCATTAATCAAAATGGTATCTCTTTAAACAAATCTTGTTCTTTGCTTGGTGCTAACATTTGCATTTGAGCATTTTCCATGGTTTTTAAAATCATATCCATAGCTTCTTTGCTTGTATTAACATCTTGATTAAAACTTATATTACTATCTTTAATACTGTTTGTTTGAGTAGCATTTATGTCTTTTGGCTGGGTATTATTTTGATCTGAAGTTTTAGCAACTTTAAGAATATTTTGAATTTCTTCTTGCTTAGCAGTTTCTTTTAAATCTTCTTCCTTTTTTTCTAAATCTTTTACAAAACGCTTAAGCTCTTCTATATCAAATTGAGCCACTGAGTTAATTTTTAAAATATAAATGTTTTTTATTTGGGTTTTGTATTTTTTATTGCTAAATTTAAGCAAAGTTTCTTTGAAGTTGTTTTTACCCACTTCTGTAAACAAATCTTCATAAAAATAACTAGATACAATAGTATTTAATGCGTCTGTAATTTTCTTTTGTTCTAAATTTTCTCCCTCAAAATCTAAAGTCATTTCAATCTTTTTTAAAGTATTATTTCCAGCTTTTGAATACAAATCTGTTCTAAAATCTTCTATGCTTAAAGAATTAGCATAAATACTACAAAAAGAAAAAAATAAAATTACTACCCATCTCATAATCACTCCCTATCTTCTTCTAAATTTATAAACTTTTCTTGCAGATAAAATCGCTTTACCTCTTTATCGAATTTTAAAATTTTTAAAAAATAATCCTCAAAAGGCATTTTATAATTATATATTATTTTTAAATTACTTGGATTAATGGCTCTTGATAAACATACATATAATTGTCCTTTTTCAAAAATTCCATCAATATCGCATATTAATTTATCTATACTCATGCCTTGAGATTTATGGATTGTTATAGCATAAGCTAATTTTATAGGAAATTGAACAAATTTAGCTTTTATCTTAACTTCTAGTTTTTCATCTTTATCTAACTCATACTCTTCTAAGGTATATTCATATGGTTTTAATTTCAATCTTTCACCATTATTTTTTTCTATCAGAATATATTCTTGCTCTTTATCTTTTATAAAATCTAAAACAACACCTTGCTCCCCATTATAATAATTTTCTTCTTTATTATTCACACAAAAAATAATCTTAGCAGCTATTTTTAATTTTAACTCACTCAAAGAATTAAGTCCATTAATCCACTGCTCGTAAGTTTTATCATCTAAGGTACAATCTAGTTTTTCAGCTTTTGCTTTAAATATACTTTCTTTACCTTGCAAAAGATTTAATTTTTCAGTATTAATATGATTAGTCTTTTTATTGGTAGCGCATAATAAAGTATACTCATCCATATACTCAAGTAAATTTTTTGAACTAATTAACATTTTTTTAAAGAAATTCAATATTTCTTTATTTGTTTCACCCATTCTAAGAAAAAACAAATATTCGTAAAATTGTTTATCTAAAGTTCTTTTTGTAACACTAAGTTTTAAATTAATAAATTTAAGATCGTTCCAGGCTTGTGAAGAAAAAGCATATAAAGTATTTTGAAATAAAGTACTTTGAATTTGATTTTCTTTATGCTTAACCACGGGTGGAAGTTGAAAAAAATCTCCAACTAATAAAATTTTACCATTAAAACCACTTCTTGATAATCTATAATAAATCATTTCCATCAACGAAGCACTTACCATAGAGATTTCATCAATAACCAATAAATCGCATTGTTTTAAAATTCTCTTTAATTTTTCTAGTTTATCTTTTTGCTTTCTATCTTCATAATATAACTCATCATAATTTTGACATCTTTTAAAAGCAAAAAAACTATGTAAAGTAACCCCACCTATATTAAAAGCACTAAGAGCAGTAGAACCCAATACAATAACAATGTTTCCTTGAACTCTATAAGATTTTATAAGTTCCATAGTTAAAAAAGACTTACCAACACCTGCACCACCACTTAAAAATACATTATTATTTTTTAAAAAAAATCTTAATTTATCTACAACTAAGTTCAAGCTACTCTTTCATGCAAGATATTATCAACATCATTGGCCTATGCCATTCTTTTTTAAATTCATTTTTGAATTCAGGAAAAAGATTAATAATTTTATTAGAAGGCTTTGGCTCAATAATATTGGTTATTTTAAAATTATTTTGCAATAAGGGAGAAATATAACTTGTTAAGGTACGGTGATATTTAACCACACCCTCACCTAAAAAATTATATTTATTTTTATTTTCATAAAAATAATTTTTAATAGGAAAATATTGAATATCTCTATTATTATCATATATAAAATCTTGGGAAATATTTGCGGTAAAAACAGGATGCTCAACACTAAAAACCAAACTACCATTTTTATTAAGAAGATTTGAAATATTAAAAATTAATTTTTCATAATCCTTTATATAATGAAAAACTAAAGAACTAATAACTATATCAAATTTCATATTTTGTAAGTCAGTGATTTTATCTATTTCTTCACAAGAACCTCTATAAAAGGATATTTTATTTTTATATTTACTTGTTTTAGTCTTAGCTTTATCTAACATTTTTAAAGATAAATCAATAGCAAAAACTTTTTTAGCCCCATTTTCTAAAGCATAAATACTATGCCATCCATATCCACAACCTAAGTCTAATATAACTTTATCTTTTAAGCTTGGTAAACATGTTTTAAAATCTTCCCATTCACCAGCACCATCCAATCCTACTTTAGATCTTAGCATTAAGGCATATTTATCAAAAAAAATATTATCATCATACTTATTATCTAACATTATACATCCTTATAATAACTTTATTATATCAAAACTTTTCATTTTAATCTCATCAA
>NZ_JANQCY010000009.1:0-81364 GCF_024723595.1 Campylobacter sp. LMG 7929
GTACCTGATTTTTCAAAATTAAGTGTTAATTCTATATTAGATGCACTAGGGCTTGCATTTTTTAGTATGTCTTTGGGTGTTTGTGTGATTTTAACTTACGCAGCAAGCTTACCTGATAAAACAAATTTTATAAGCAGTGCTTTAAATATTATCATCATTAATACTATCATTGGTTTAATGATGGGGCTTATTGTATTTACTTTTATATTTGAATTTGGGGCTGATCCTACCCAACAAGGTCCAGGGCTTATATTTATATCATTAACAACACTTTTTGCAAAATTAGGATTTTTGGGAAATATTTTAGCTATAGCCTTTTTTATAGCTTTATTTTTTGCAGGAATTACTTCAGCTATTTCCATGATAGAACCTTTTACTTTTTATCTCATAAATCGTTATCAAATTTCAAGAAAAAAAGCTTTGGTTTTTGTAGGTGTGATTGTTTATTTTCTTGGAAGTTTATCTATACTTTCTTTTTATCATGTAAGTGCACCAAGTTTAAATTTCTTTGGAAAAAGTTTTTTTGATATTTTAGACTTTTTCATACAGAATTTATTAATGCCAATTTCTGCTTTAATTACAGCATTTTTTGTGGGTTTTGTGCTTAAAAAAGAAGCTTTGCAAATTTTATTTCATCCCTTTATGCGTGGGATATATTTTGAAATTTGGTATATCTTTTTAAGATATATTTCTCCATTAGCAGTGATTTTAATCATGGCTAGACAGCTTTTTTTCTAAGGCATTAAAATGAATGATAAATTTTCTAAAATAGGCTTTGTATTAGCCGTTGCAGGTGGGGCTATAGGACTTGGAAATGCTTGGAAATTTCCAACCTTAGTAGGACAAAATGGAGGCTTTGCCTTTGTGCTTTTGTATTTGCTTTTGACTATTAGCGTGGGATTTTGTGTATTTTTGGCTGAAATTGCTATGGGAAGATTAAGTCAAAGTGATCCTGTGAATGCTTATAAAAGCTTGGCGACTAAATATGCTCAAAAATGGAAATTTGCTGGATTTTTTATGCTTGGTGGAATTTTTGTATTATCTTTTTATCTTGTTATTATGGGTTGGGTTTTAAAATACATGATAACTTCGATTTATTATTTGCCTAGCAATACCCAAGAGGCAGGAGCTTTGTTTGGAAATTTAATACAAAATAGTATTTTAGAAAGTAGTTTGTATTTTTTAATTGCTTTTTTTCTTACCTTGTTTGTTGTCTCAAGAGGAGTTAAAAGTGGTATAGAAAAACTTAATGTTTGGATCATGCCAAGTTTATTTATCATGCTTGTTTTAATGCTAGCGTATTGTTTTTTTCAAGATGGTTTTAAAGAAGCTTTTGTTTATTTGTTTTATCCTGATTTTACTAAACTTAATCTAAATTCGGTTTTAACAGCTTTAGGCCTTGCTTTTTTTACCTTATGTTTAGGTATAGGTTGTATTACTACTTACGCAGCTTCATTAAAAGATGATACAAATTTAATCACAAGTTCAGCCATAATTGTGCTTTTAAATATCAGTATAGGCTTAATGATGGGGCTTATTGTATTTACTTTTATATTTAAATTTAATGCCAATCCCGCAGAAGGTGCTGGACTTGTATTTATATCTTTAACGACTTTATTTTCCAACTTAGGTGCTATCTTTGGGCATTTTTTAGCCTTTTATTTTTTCTTGGCTTTGTTTTTTGCAGGGATTACTTCAGCAGTTTCTATGATAGAACCTTTTACTTTTTATCTTGTGAATGAATATAAAATTTCAAGAAAAAAGGCTTTGGTTTTTATAGGTTTTGTGGTTTTTCTTTTAGGGATGAGTTGTATTTTATCTTTTAGTGTTAGTTATGGGGCTAGTTTTAGTTTTTTTGGTTTTAGTTTTTTTGATATTTTGGATAAATTAACTTCTAATTTTATGCTCCCACTTGGAGCTATTGCTAGTGCTATTTTTGTAGGATTTTTTGTAGATAAAATGAAAATGTATAATTTGTTTTCTAAATTTATGAGTAAAAGTATTTTTGAAATATGGTATTTTTTACTCAGATTTGTTGCGCCTGTTGCGATTATTATCATTATGTTAAACCAAATTTTATAAATTTATTTTTTAAGAAAGTAAGGTTATAATTGCAAAGATGCAAAAATAAGGAAAAATTATGGCTAAAAAATTAATTGATGTGATGGATACCACATTTAGAGATGGTTTTCAATCTGTTTATGGTGCTAGAGTTTTGATGAATGACTTTTTTCCTGCCTTAGAAGCAGCTAAAGAAGCAGATATTAAGCATTTTGAATTTGGCGGTGGAGCTAGGTTTCAAAGCTTATTTTTTTATTTAAATGAAAATGCCTTTGAAATGATGGATAAATTTAGAGCTATCGTTGGAAAAGAAGCAAATTTGCAAACCCTTGCAAGAGGGGTTAATACTGTAGCACTTGATACAGGTAGTAAAGAAATTATTGATTTACATGCAAAAATGTTTGCAAAACATGGCACAACCACCATAAGAAATTTTGATGCATTAAATGATGTAAATAATTTGAAATTTAGTGGAGAATGTATAGTTAAGCATGGTTTAAAACATGAAATTACTATTACTTTAATGGATTTGCCTCCAAAATGTAAAGGTGCGCATGATGTGCCTTTTTATGAAAGAATTTTAAAAGAAATCCTACAAGCGCAAATTCCTTTTGATAGCGTTTGCTTTAAAGATGCAAGCGGGACTTCTAACCCAAATAAAATTTATGAAGTTATTAAAATGGCTAGAAAAAACTTGCCTGAAAATATGCATATAAGGTTACATACGCATGAAACTGCAGGGGTGAGTATAGCATGCTATTTAGCGGCTTTAGAAGCAGGTGTTGATGGTATAGATTTGGCTGCTGCTCCTGTTAGTGGTGGTACAAGCCAACCTGATATTTTAACTATGCTTCATGCTTTAAAGGGAAGCAATTTTGATCTTGGTTTGGATGAAGAAAAAATTTTAAAATACGAAGAAGTATTAAAAGATTGTTTAAAAGATTATTTTCTACCACCTGAAGCAACAGCGGTAAATCCTTTAATACCTTTTTCACCTATGCCAGGTGGAGCATTAACTGCTAATACACAAATGATGAGAGATAATAATATTTTAGATAAATTTCCTCAAGTTATAAAAGCCATGCAAGAAGTGGTAGAAAAAGGTGGCTATGGTACTTCGGTTACTCCTGTATCGCAATTTTATTTTCAACAAGCTTTTAATAATGTAATGTTTGGACCTTGGAAAAAAATAGCAGATGGGTATGGTAAGATGGTTTTAGGATATTTTGGAAAAACTCCCGTTGTTCCAGATCCTGAAGTAATTAAACTTGCAAGCGAGCAATTAAAATTAGAACCAACTATAAAATTAGCTACAGATATCGCTGATGCAGATGAGAGTAAAAGTATAGCTTATATTAAAAACTTATTGGAAAAGGAAAATTTAGAAACAAGTGAAGAAAATATTTTTATCGTTGCAGCTTGTAAAGAAAAAGGTATAGTTTTCTTAAAAGGTGAAGCTAAGGTTAATGTTAGAAAAAATAGCAAATTAAAACCAAGTCTTATCAATGAAAATCAATTTACCGTTTCAGTTAATGGTAATAAATATCATGTGGAAGTAAGTGCAGGTTTTGATAGAGATGTTAATGTTAAAAGTGCTGTCAAAGTAAATTCAGACAAAACAGAAGTGAAAAAGACACAAGTAGATGATAGTGCTAATGCCATCGTTGCGAGTATGAATGCAAATGTATTTAAAATTTTAGTAAAAGAAAATGACAGTGTTAAAGCAGGTCAAGTTGTAGCTGTGCTTGAAGCTATGAAAATGGAGATTGAAGTTAGTGCAAGTAAAGATGGAAAAATTGCAGAACTTTTAGTAAATGCTGGTGAGAGTGTAAGTGAAGGCCAGGTTTTAATGACTTATAAATAAGGAGGCAAAAATGATAGGTTTAGAAAATTTAGGTTTAGAAAATATCGGGCAAGTTTTTCATAATCTTAGTTATGATGAGCTTTTAAAACATGAAAGAAATAACAATGAAGGTGTATGTACTAAAAATGGCACTTTTAGTGTGGATACGGGAATTTTTACCGGAAGAAGTCCTAAGGATAAATATTTTGTAAAACAAGATCCTTCACAAAAATATATTGCTTGGGGTAAGATTAACCAACCTATTAGCGAGGAATTATTTGAAAAACTTTTAGCAAAAGCTAAAAAGCAGCTTAGTAATAGTGATATTTATATCCAAGATGCATATTGTGGTGCTTCGTTAAAAAGTCGCAAAGCTGTGCGTTTTGTAACACAAATTGCTTGGCAAGCGCATTTTGTAAAAAATATGTTTATTCGTCCAAAAGAAGAAGAGCTTGGTGAGTTTAAACCCGATTTTGTGGTGTATAATGCTTGCAAATGTGTGAATGAAGACTATGAAAAAGATGGTTTAAATTCAGAAGTTTTTGTCATTTTTAACATAGAAAAAAATATAGCAGTAATTGGTGGGACTTGGTATGGCGGAGAGATGAAAAAAGGAATTTTTTCTATGATGAATTACTGGCTTCCGCTAGAAAATAAACTTCCTATGCATTGTAGTGCTAATGTTGGAGAAAAAGGTGATGTGGCGCTTTTCTTTGGACTTAGCGGTACAGGTAAAACTACTCTTTCAACCGATCCAAAAAGAAAATTAATAGGCGATGATGAGCATGGCTGGGATGATGAGGGTGTGTTTAATTTTGAAGGAGGTTGTTATGCAAAATGTATTAACCTTGACCCACAAAGTGAGCCAGAAATTTATGGAGCTATAAAGCAAAATGCACTTTTAGAAAATGTAGTTTTAAAAGATGATTTAAGCGTTGATTTTAATGATGGTTCTAAAACTGAAAATACTAGAGTTTCTTATCCGATAGAACATATTTTAAATCACGAGCCAAGTCTTAGTGCAGGTCATCCTAGTAATATTATTTTCCTTTCAGCAGATGCTTTTGGTGTTTTACCTCCGGTTAGTAAACTTAGTAAAGAACAAGCAATGTATTATTTTCTAAGTGGTTATACTGCAAAAGTAGCAGGAACTGAAAGAGGTATTACTGAGCCTGTTGCGACTTTTTCAGCTTGTTTTGGAGAAGTGTTTTTGCCATTACACCCAACTGTTTATGCAAAACTTTTGGGCGAAAAAATCAGCAAGCATAATGTGAATGTTTATCTAGTAAATACCGGTTGGAGCGGTGGAGCTTATGGTGTAGGCAAAAGAATGAGCATTAAAGCTACTAGAGCTTGCATTAATGCGATTTTAGATGGTAGTATACAAAATTGTGAGTTTGAAAATTATGATTTATTTAATCTTGCAGTTCCAAAAGAATTAGCAGGTGTAGAAAGCAAGCTATTAAATCCTATTAATACTTGGGAAGATAAAAAAGCTTATGAGGAAACCAAATTAAAGCTTGCAAAAATGTTTATAGAAAATTTTAAACGCTATGAAGATGTAAAAGAAGGAGCAGAATTTAAATTAGCTGGTCCTGCTATCTAAAAAGAGTTAAGCTCTTTTTAGAATAGTGATTCAGGATTGATTTGGGTTTCTTTATTTTTTGGAAGCTCAAATCCACCTAACATATGAAAATGTAAATGAAAGACTTCTTGCCCGCTATTTTTTCCACAATTTGTGATTAATCTATACCCACTTTTATCAAGCCCTAAAAGAATAGCTAGTTCTTGAATAAATTGTGTCATTTCACTCATTAATTCAGGTCTTAATTCTTGAAAGTTTTCAAAATGTTCTTTTGGAATGATTAAAATATGAATAGGTGCTTTAGGATTAATATCATGAAAGGCTAAAAATTTTTCACTTTCTAAAACTTTATTAGCAGGGATTTTTCCTTCTATGATTAGTTCAAATACGGTTTTTTCTCTCATTTAGTAGTCCTTTTTTTGTTATTTTTGCTAATTTTAAATAATTTTACATTAGAATGTTTAAAAAAAATTTAGTTGGAGCTAAAATTGCAAGATATGATAGAAAAAATTGCTTCTGCAAGTACTTTAGCAGAACTTGAAAATATAAAAGTAAGTGTTTTAGGAAAAAAAGGTATTTTGACTTTGGAATTTGCAAAGTTAAAAGATTTGCAAGGTGAAGAAAAAAAAGAATTTGCTAATGGTTTAAATAAAGCAAGAGATGAATTTAATGAAGCTTATCAAGTAAAATTAAAAGAATTGGAAGAAAAAGCTTTAAATGAAAAAATGAAACAAGATGTGCAAGATTTTAGTTTTTTTGATGAAACTTCAAATGCAGGTGCTTTGCACCCAATCATGCAAACTATGGATAAAATCATAGAATATTTTACAGCTTTAAATTTCAGCATAGAAAAAGGGCCTTTGATTGAGGATGATTTTCATAATTTTGAAGCATTAAATTTACCACAAAATCATCCTGCAAGAGATATGCAAGATACTTTTTATTTTGAAGATAAAACCTTGCTTAGATCTCAAACTTCTCCAGTTCAAATTAGAACTATGCTATCTCAAAAACCACCTATTAGAATGATAGCACCAGGTGCAGTTTTTAGAAGAGACTTTGATATTACCCATACACCTATGTTCCATCAAGTGGAAGGACTTGTGGTAGAAGAGGGTGATAAAGTCAATTTTGCAAATTTAAAAGATATGCTAGAACATTTTTTAAAACATATGTTTGGTGATGTAAAAGTGCGTTTTAGACCTAGCTTTTTTCCTTTTACAGAGCCATCTGCTGAAGTAGATATTTCTTGTGTATTTTGTAAAGGTTGTGGATGTAGGGTTTGTAAGCAAACAGGATGGCTTGAAGTTTTAGGATGCGGTGTTGTTGATCCTAATGTTTATAAATTTGTTGGTTATAAAAATGTAAGTGGCTATGCTTTTGGTTTGGGTGTGGAGCGTTTTGCTATGCTTTTACATAAAATTCCTGATTTGCGTTCTATGTTTGAAGGTGATTTAAGATTATTGGAGCAATTTAGATGATTATTAGTAGAAATTGGTTAAATGAATGGATTGATTTAAGTGAAATATCAACGCAAACTATAGTAAATACTTTAAATTCTATAGGATTAGAAGTTGATAGTTTCAAAAGTGTCAAAGCTCCCCAAAAAGTTGTAATAGGCAAGGTTTTAGAAAAAGTTAAACATGAAAATTCAGATAAATTGAATATTTGCAAAGTAGATGTTGGGAATGAAATTTTACAAATTGTTTGTGGGGCAAAAAATGTTGATAAAGATCAATTTGTAGCCGTATCTTTAGTGGGTGCAGTGCTTCCAAATGGACTTGAGATAAAACCTGCCAAACTTAGAGGGGTTGAATCTATGGGTATGATTTGCTCTTCTAGTGAGCTTGGTTTTGGAAAAAGCAATGAAGGCATTATGGTTTTAGATGAAAGCATGGGAGAATTAGTTCTAGGAAAAGCTTTAAATGATTATGAACTTTTTAATGATGAATTAATTGAAATTGAACTTACTCCAAATCGCGGAGATTGTTTGAGCTTATATGGTGTTGCTAGAGATTTAAGCGCAGCACTTGATTTAAATTTAAAAGAATTAAATCCTTTAAAAGAAAGTGAAAATAGCGTAGGTATAGGAAGAATATTAAGTGTTAAAAATCAAAGCGATGTTGAAGGCTTTTTTGCTTATAAAGCATTAGAGATTAAAGAAGAATTTAAGCTAAATATTACGATACAAATTCGCCTTGCTTTGATAGAAGCATATAAAAATAATAATATAGAAAATCTTTTAACATATGCAACTCATGCGAGTGGAGTGATTTTTTGTGCTTATGATTTTCATAAACTTTGTCAAGATTGTCAAATCGATGAAAAGATTGTTTTAGAAATTAAAACTCAAGAACATGGAGAATATGGAGTTTATTATAAAGATGAGTTGATTGCCTTAGCGGGTATAGAGCAAGAAGATAAATTTAAAATCAATGATGAGAGCAAAATCATCATTATAGAAGCAAGTTATACTCGTCCTCAAACTATAGCAAATGCAATAGCCTTTTATAAAAAGAAAAATGACACTATATATCGTTCTTTAAGAGGTAGTGAGCCTAAGCTTTCTTTGGGAATGGAGTATTTATTTAATGAGTGCTTGAAAATTAGCACGATGAGTGTTTTTTCTGGAAGTCAACAAGTTTTTAAAGAAAATGAAGCAAATATTATTGGTATTTTTGGTGCAGAGATTGATAAAATCATTGGTATGCCTATAGATAAAAATAATTTAGTAAAAATTCTTAAAAAACTAGGCTTTGAAATAAGTGTGGTAAATGATGAGCAATTTAATATCAAAATCCCACTTCATCGCAGTGATATAGCAAATATAGCTGATATTAGTGAAGAAATAGTAAGAATTATTGGCATTGATAATATCCCATCAAAAGCTTTAGAATTTAAAGAAAAAAATCGCCTAAATCAAGTATATTTTGATTATCAAGAGCTTAAAAATTTAAGATTAAAAGCAAGTAGTAATGGATATTTTGAAAGTGTGCATTATGTTTTAGATAATGAAGAAGAATTAAGTCAATTAGGATTTAAATGCATTAAAAATAAGCTTATTAATCCTATCACCAATGAACTTAATACCTTAAGAAGCACTTTGATAAATCACCTTTTAAATGCAGCAAGCTTTAATCTAAGAAATTCAAAAAAGAAAATCAAACTTTTTGAATGTGGTAGTGTTTTTGATGAGTTTTCAAATGAGCATGCTAAATTTGCGATGATCTTTAGTGGCTACAAAGAAGAAGCTAAAATCACAAATAAGGCCAAGCCTATTTTGGTAGATTTTTATACTTTTTTAGCAGAATTAAAGAGCATTATAGGTGAGTTTAGTTTGCAAAAATCAGAATATGCATTTTTAAGTCCATATGAGCAAGCAAATGTATATAAAAATGGCAAGCGTATAGGTTTTGTAGGTAGAGTGCATTTAAGTATAGAAAATAAAAGAGATCTGGTTAAAACTTATATTTGTGAGCTTGATTTAGAAGGCTTAAAACAAGACTTTAAAACCGCTAAAGCTTATTCTAAATTTCCATCTATGAGCAGGGACTTAAGTATAGTTATACCTAAGGGTTTTGAATATGAAAAAATCAAACACACTATTGCTAAATTAGATATTGAAAGATTAGAAAGTTTTAGAGTAGTAGATTTATATACAGATGAGAATTTAGGCGATTTTTATAGCTTGACTATTAATTTAGTATTTAGAGATTTTGAAAAAACCTTAGAAGATAATATTATTCTTGGATATATTGATAAAATCATCAAAGCTTTAGATGATGAACATGGTTTAAAACTTCGATGAAAATCAGTCCTATTGATTCTTTTACAGCAGAGCTTGAATATATAGCTTCTGATAAGTCTATATCTCATCGCTTTGCTATCTTTTCTTTGCTTACCCAAGGAACTTGTAAGATTAAAAATTATTTAAAAGCCCAAGATACTTTACATACTTTAGCAATCATTCAAGCTTTGGGAGCTGAGGTTGAAGAAAATGATGAATTAATTTGTATTAAAGCTCCAAAATATATAAAATCTCCAAATTGTGTTTTAGATTGTGGCAATTCAGGTACAGCTATGAGACTTTTAATAGGTCTTTTAAGCGCTATTGAAGATGAATTTTTTGTACTTAGC
The DNA here is from genome assembly GCF_024723595.1 of Campylobacter sp. LMG 7929. Lineage (NCBI taxonomy): Bacteria > Pseudomonadati > Campylobacterota > Epsilonproteobacteria > Campylobacterales > Campylobacteraceae > Campylobacter > Campylobacter sp. LMG 7929. The sequence continues at coordinate 9,627 of NZ_JANQCY010000009.1, forward strand.
GGGGATTGTTATTTAAATGCTAGGCCGATGAGACGTGTAAGTGAGCCTTTGATGAGTTTAGGAGCTAAAATTTATGGAAGAGCTAATGCAAATTTAGCGCCTATTTGTATACAAGGGGCTAAGTTAGATGGTTTTGATTTTAGTAGTAATATTGCTTCAGCTCAGGTAAAATCAGCTTTAATCTTAGCAGCTTTATTTGCCAAAAAAGAAAGTTATTTTAAAGAAATTGAGCTTTCAAGAGATCATAGTGAGATTATACTTAATAAAATGGGGGCTTGCATTGAGTATTTAAATGAGGATAAAACTTTTATCAAAATCAATCCTTTAAAAGAAAAATTAAAAGCATTTGAAGTATGTGTACCAAATGATCCATCATCAGCCTTTTACTTTGCCTTAGCTGCTTGTATTTTACCTCATTCAAAAGTAGTTTTAAAAAATGTTTTGTTAAATAAAACACGTATTGAAGCCTTTAAAATTTTAGAAAAAATGGGTGCAAAGATCACCTATAATATTACCAATGAAGATTTTGAAAGTATTGGAGAAATTTGTGTTGAAAGTGCGCCTTTAAAGGCAGTAAGTGTGAGTGAAAATATCGCATGGCTGATTGATGAAATTCCAGCTTTGGCCATAGCTTTTGCTTGTGCAAAAGGAAAAAGCATTATAAAAAATGCTAAAGAATTACGCGTAAAAGAAAGTGATAGAATCAAATCAATTGTATTAAATTTGCAAAAATGTGGCATAAAAGTAAAAGAATTAGAAGATGGTTTTGAAGTAGAAGGTGGCGAAGTTAAAAGTGCTAAAATAGAAAGCTTTGGAGATCATAGAATTGCGATGAGTTTTTTAATTTTAGGTTTAAGATGTGGAATGGAAGTAGATGATAGTGAATGCATTAAAACTTCTTTCCCAAATTTTATTGAGATTTTAAAGCAAATAGGAGCTAAAATTGGAGATTGAACTAGCAAAAAGCTATGGATTTTGTTTTGGGGTAAAAAGAGCTATTAAAAAGGCTGAACAGATTAAAGATGCAGCTACCATAGGCTCTTTAATCCATAATAATGAAGAAATCACAAGACTTTGGAAAAATTATAATGTTAAAACATTAAATGATATTAATGAATTAAGCACAGAAAAAAAAGCCATCATCAGAACCCATGGTATTACAAAGCAAGATTTAGAAAAATTAAAGCAAAAAGATATAGAAATTTTTGATGCAACTTGTCCTTTTGTAACTAAACCTCAAAAAATTTGTGAGCAAATGAGCAATGAAGGTTATGAAGTTGTGATTTTTGGAGATGAAAATCATCCTGAAGTAAAAGGGGTTAGAAGTTATGTAAGCACTAAGGCATATGTAGTGCTTGATGAAAAAGAATTGTTTGATATTAAATTGCCTTCTAAAATTGCAGTGGTATCACAAACTACAAAAAAGATAGAAAAATTTATGGAAATTGTAAATTATTTAATGCTTAGGGTTAAGGAAGTGCGCGTTTTTAATACCATATGTGATGCAACTTTTAAAAACCAAGAAGCAATCAATGAGCTTGCAAAAAAAAGTGATGTAATGATAATAGTTGGAGGAAAAAATTCAGCTAATACTAAGCAACTTTTTTTAATAGCAAAAAATTACTGCGAGGATAGCTACTTAATCGAAAATGAAAAAGAAATTCAAAAAGAATGGTTTAGCGGAAAAGAAAAATGCGGTATTAGCGCAGGTGCTTCTACACCCGATTGGGTGATTGATTTGGTTTTGGAAAAAATCAAAGAATACACCAAAATTAACTAAGTTTAAAGAAAACAATACTATAATCAAGAATTAAAATTTAAAACAAAGGACCACGATGAGCGAGGTGAACAAAAAAGTTCAAAACAGACTAGAGGATATTATTATAGAAGAAGATTTTGAGCAAATGCTCGAGGAATCTTTCAAGTCTGATGAGGAGGCAACTACACAGGGTATAATTGTCGCGATTAAAGGCGATGAAGTATTTGTAAATGTAGGGCAAAAATCAGAAGGTATTTTGGCAATAGAAGAAATTCAAAACGACAAAGGCGAATTTATCTTCAAAGAAGGCGATACATTAGAAGTTGCTATAGTGGGTTCTCGCGGTGGCAGATCTTTACTTTCTCATAAAAAAGCTTTAAGAAAGCAAAAAGTTAAAGAATTTATTGATAATTATAAAGATGATGAAAGTATGTTTGATGTAAAAATCATTGGCAAAAATAGAGGTGGTTTTGTAGCTGTGGATGAAAATGGAGTAGAATTTTTCTTGCCAAAATCACAAAGTAGCTTTAAAGATTCAAATAACATCATCAATAAAACTTTCAAAGTTAAAATCATCAAAATTGATAAAGAAGCTCAAAGTATAGTAGTTTCTAGAAAAAAAATAGTAGATGAAGAAAGAAAAAAACGCAAAGAGATTATCTCAAATGTGTTAAATCAAGAAGAAATCATAGAAGGTATTGTTAAAAAAATCACTACCTATGGTATGTTTGTTGATGTAGGCGGTGTTGATGGTTTGGTTCACTATAGTGAAATTTCTTATAAAGGACCGGTAAATCCTAGTTCATTATATAATGAGGGTGATAAGGTTCCTGTAAAAGTGATTAAATATGATAAAGATAAAAAACATCTTTCTTTATCTATCAAACTTGCTATGCCTGATCCTTGGGATGAAATTAAAGATGGTTTAGAGGTTGGTGACACTATTAAGGTTACGGTTTCAAATATAGAGCCATATGGTGCTTTTGTTGATTTGGGAAATGATATAGAAGGATTTTTACATATAAGTGAAATTTCTTGGGATAAAAATGCTAAAAATCCAAAAGATTATATTAGCGAAGGCCAAGAGCTTGATGTGGAAGTAATTGAGATTAATACTAAAGAAAGAAGACTTAGAGTTTCTTTAAAAAATTTATTAGCAAAACCTTTTGATGAGTTTTTAAAATCACATAAGGTAGGTGATGTGGTAAAAGGTAGTGTTACTTCTGTAACTAATTTTGGTACCTTTGTAAAAATTGCAAACTTAGAAGGTTTGCTGCATAATGAAGATGCTTCATGGAATAGAAACGATAAATGCAAAGATATGTATAAAGTTGGTGATGTTGTAGAAGTTAAAATCATCAAGCTTGACAAAGAAAATCAAAAAATTTCTTTAAGTACTAAAGAATTGCAAAAAAGTCCTGTGCAGGTTTATGCACAAAAACACCAAGTAAATGATATTATCTCAGGAAAAATTAGAGATATTAAGGATTTTGGAGTTTTTGTAGAGCTTGAAGAGGGTGTTGATGCGCTAATTCACAAAGAAGATTTGGGTAATATTGATTTTTCAAGTTTAAAAGTAGGCGATACAATAGAAGCTTTAATTGTTTTCATTGATGAAAAGAAAAATAGAATTCGTTTAAGCGTAAAAAGTCTTGCAAGAATGAAAGAAAGAGAAGCGTTAAACGAAATCAATGATAATGATAAAGTAACTTTAGGTGATATTATCAAAGATCAACTTTCATAATAACAAATGAAAAAATATACCCTTTATGGTATTTTAGGCTTTTTAAGCCTAGTTTTGATTGTTGCTTTTGTTTTTATGGTGAGATATGTAAGTGTTGGAAATTTGCCTATCTCACAAAATGTTAAATATTCTTTTGATGAGATAAAAAAAGAATTACCACAAACTTGGCAAGATAAACTTTCAAATCTTAAAGTTAATGATTTTTCTCCAGCAGCGAATGAATTTTATATGAGTTTTAATATGGATGATTCTGTAGTAAAACCAAAACAAAAATTTTATATGCTCGATGTAAACAAAAACGATGTTTATTCTATGTTTTGTTTAAAGCAAACTTTGCATTCTTTTTTTATCAAATACACTTTAACACAAAGCAAAGATGAAGTGGCAATTTATTTAGATACAAATAATGAAAAAGTTTTAAACGCACTGATCGACAAATTAAAAATTTACAACATAAATGCAAAATTAAAGGAGGTTTGGTTATGAAAAAAATTATTGTATGTGATGCAATATTAGACAAAGGTGCGGAGCTTTTAAGAAAAGCTGATGATGTAGAACTTATTGAAGCAGCGCATTTACCTAAAGATGAGCTTTTAACAAAATTAAGTGATGTAGATGTGGCTATTACTAGAAGTTCAACAGATGTGGATTTGAAATTTATCAATGCATGTTCTAATTTAAAAGCCTTAGTTAGAGCAGGCGTTGGAGTTGATAATGTTGATATAGATGAATGCTCTAAAAAAGGCATTATAGTTATGAATGTGCCAACGGCTAATACCATAGCAGCAGTTGAACTTACTATGAATCATCTATTATGCTCTGCAAGATCTTTTGTAAATGCTCATAATTTTTTAAAAATACAAAGAAGATGGGAAAGAGAAAAATGGTATGGTATTGAACTTATGAACAAAACTTTAGGGGTTATAGGTTTTGGTAATATAGGTTCAAGAGTAGCTGTACGCGCAAAAGCTTTTGGTATGAAAGTTATAGCTTATGATCCTTATGTGGTAGCTTCTAAAATGACTGATTTGGGTATTGAGTGCGTGAATTCTTTAGATACAATTTTAACTCAAAGTGATTTTATTACTATGCATACACCAAAAACAAAAGAAACAACAGATATGATTTCTTTTGAAGAAATTTCTAAAATGAAAGATGGCGTAAGATTGATAAATTGTGCTAGAGGTGGTCTTTATAATGAAGATGCTTTGTGTGAAGGATTAAAAAGTGGTAAAATAGCTTGGCTTGGTATCGATGTGTTTAATAAAGAACCTGCAACTAATCATCCATTTTTAGATTTTGAAAATGTTTCTGTTACTTCTCATCTTGGTGCAAATACCTTAGAAAGTCAAGAAAATATAGCTATCCAAGCATGTGAGCAAGCTTTAAATGCCGCAAGAGGAATTTCTTATCCTAATGCTTTAAATTTACCAATTAAAACTGAAGATTTGCCAAGTTTTGTAGCACCTTATATTGAGCTTATTTCTAAAATGGGCTTTTTGGCTGCTCAGCTTGATAAAACTCCTATTAAAGCTATTAAACTTGAAAGTGAAGGACAAATTAGTGAGTATAATGAGTCTTTGCTAACTTTTGCAACAGTGAGTGTTTTAAGAGGAATTTTAGGTGAAAATATTAATTATATTAATGCACATTTTGTAGCTAAAGACAAGGGTGTGGAACTTTCTTCTTGTATTTTACCAAGTAGTGGTTATAGTAACAAAATCACCATAAAGGTAATTACAGATAATTCTAACCTTTCTATTTCAGGAACTATTTTTGGTGAAAACGAACAAAGGATAGTAGAGTTAAATGGTTTTGATGTAGATTTTAAACCAAAAGGGAAAATGATAATTTTAAATAACAATGATATACCAGGAGTTATTGCTAATGTTAGCGGAATTTTAGCTAAAAATAATGTCAATATAGCTGATTTTAGACTTGGTAGAAATGGTTTTGGAAAAGCTTTAGCTGTGATTTTGCTTGATGCAAAAATTTCAAAAGCTTTACTTGGGGAATTAAGGGCAGTTGATGCTTGTATTTTTGCAGAATATGCAGAAATTTAAGGCTTTTTATAAGCCTTAATTGTTACAATTATTTTTTAATTTTAAAATTAAGGAAAATATATGGCTTCTTATGGAATGGGAGATTTAAAAAAAGGTTTAAAAATAGAAATTGATGGTATTCCTTTTAAAATCGTAGAATATCAACATGTAAAACCAGGAAAAGGTCCTGCTTTTGTTCGTATTAAAATTAAATCTTTTATCGATGGTAAGGTTTTGGAAAAAACTTTCCATGCAGGAGATAAATGCGAATCTCCAAATTTAGAAGAAAAGCAAATGCAATATCTATATGATGATGGTGAAAATTGTCAATTTATGGATACTCAAACTTATGAGCAAGTTGCAATTAGCGATGAAGATGTGGGTGAAGCTAAAAAATGGATGCTTGATGGAACTATGGTGGATGTTTTATTCCATAATGGAAAAGCAATAGGTGTGGAGGTGCCTCAAGTAATGGAGCTTAAAATTATCGAAACAGCACCAAATTTTAAAGGTGATACTCAAGGTTCAAACAAAAAGCCAGCTACTTTAGAAACAGGTGCAGTAGTGCAAATTCCTTTCCATGTATTAGAAGGGGAAGTAATTCGCGTTGATACTGTGCGTGGAGAATATATAGAAAGAGCAAATAAATAATCCCTTTATTTAAGGGATTATAAAGTTCTTAATTTATTAATCTCATCTCTAAGCATTGCCGCTTTTTCAAATTCAAGATTTTTAGCTGCTTCTAACATTTGTTTTCTTAATTCTTTTACTATTTTAGCGCGTTCTTTTGCAGGCATTTTTTCAAGTTCTTTGCCTTTACGATAAATTTCTCCTTGCTCAAGTTCATGTTTTAAACTTTCTTCTATATTTCTTTTTACTGAGGTTGGTGTGATGTTGTGTTTTTTATTATAAGCTTCTTGTAAAGCCCTTCTTTCATTAGTAGTATCTATAGCTTCTTGCATAGATTTTGTGATTTTTTTGGCAAAAAGTAAAACTTTTCCATTGACATTTCTAGCAGCACGCCCCATCGTTTGAATGAGTGCAGTGGTACTTCTTAAAAAGCCTTCTTTATCTGCATCCATAATGGCTATAAGAGAAACTTCAGGCAAGTCAAGTCCTTCTCTTAAAAGATTAATTCCGATTAAAATATCAAAAGCACCACTTCTTAAACCACGGATGATTTCATTACGCTCTATTGCATCAATTTCTGAGTGCATGTATTTTACTTTTAAGCCAAGTTCTAAGTAGTATTTACTAAGCTCTTCAGCCATTTTTTTAGTTAAAACGGTTATTAAAACTCTTTCATTGCGTTCTATAACTTTTTTGGCTTCATCGTATAAAATTTCTACTTGATTTTCACTATCTTTGATTTCTATTTTAGGATCTAAAAGCCCTGTTGGACGCATGATTTGATAAAAAATATTTTCTTTGCTTAATTCTAACTCTAAAGGTGCAGGTGTAGCTGAAACAAATAAAAATTTACAATTTTTATTAATAAATTCATCAAACATCAAAGGTCTATTATCTAAGGCGCTTGGCAAACGAAAACCATAATCAACCAAAGTTTGTTTTCTACTTCTATCCCCTGCAAACATCCCGCGAAATTGTGGTAAAGATACATGAGATTCATCTACAATGACTAAAAAGTCTTGGTTTTTAATAGCAAAATAATCAAAAAGTGTATAAGGTGTATCACCACTTTTAAGCCCTGTTAAATGCAAAGCATAATTTTCAACTCCTTTACACATTCCAGTGCTTTGAAGCATTTCAAGGTCAAATTCTACTCTTTGTTTTAACCTTTGTGCTTCTACGAGTTTATTTTCATTTTCAAAATAAGCAAGGCGTTTATTTAATTCAGCTTTTATACCTTTTATAGCCTCTTTAAGCCTAACTTCACCTACGCTAAATTGACTGGTTGGGTAAAGTATGAATTTTTTTAAATCTTTACCTTTTTTATTTTCTAAGACATTATAATGATACATCACCTCAAGCTCATCGCCAAAAAACTCAAGCCTAATAGCTTCATCTTCATAATAAGCTGGATATATATCTACTATATCTCCATTTACTCTAAAATCAGCTCTATCAAAGAAATTATCATTGCGTTTATAACCCATGTCTACAAGTTTTTTTAAAAGTTCTTTTTGTGAAATTTGCATATTTAGTTCTAAAATTAAAACCATACCTACATACTCACTTGGATTTCCCAAACCATAATTTGCCGAAACACTAGCTATGCAAATAACATCATCATAACTTAAAAGCGAAGCGCTTGCGCTCAATCTTAATCTTTCTAAATCTTCATTAGTGGAACTATCTTTTTCTATAAAAACATCCGTTCTTGGTATATAAGCTTCTGGTTGATAATAATCATAATAGCTTATAAAATACTCCACATGATTATTTGCAAAAAAACCTTTAAATTCGCTATAAAGTTGCGCACATAAGCTTTTATTGTGACTCATGATAAGAGTAGGCATGTTTAAGTTTTTAATGATATTTGCCATAGTGAAAGTTTTTCCACTGCCTGTAACACCTAGCAAGGTTTGGTATTTATTGCCCGCTTTAATGCTTTTTACTATACCATCAATGGCTTGTTTTTGATCAGGACTTGGCTTAAAATCACTAGTAAGTTCAAACATAAATTTTCCTAACTTGTATTTTTGCTAATTTTACACAAAATTTTTTGTAAAAATTTAAATTTTAAAACAAAAAGCTATGCAAAATTAAATTTTTTTTTGTTACAATTATGTGTTTAAAATACTCTAAATATAAAATCAATAAAGGCAAGAAAATATGTATGATGAAAGAATAATCAACACAATGACAGATAAAGTAAATGAGCTTTTGGCTAAATATAATGAAGTATGTGAAATCAATGAAAATTTAAGAAATGAATTAGTAAGTGTAAAAGCACAAAATGAAGCTAAAAACAATCAAATCGCACGTTTAGAAGAAGAGCTTAAAAATAAAAATATTGAAAGCGAAGATGTGATCAAAAAAATAGAGGCAGTTCTTGGCAAACAATAACCAAAGAAAAGTTACAATTAATGTCTATGCAAAAGACTTTGTTGTAACATGCAGTAATGAATTTGCAAATCATCTTGAAGATGAAATTGCTTTAATTTCTGGAGGTACAGGCAAGATAGAGCTTGCAAATTTCATTAATGCTTTTGTAAAACTTAGCTACGAAAACTATATCTTAAAAAAAGAACTCAATAAACTTATCAATACTATCGATGAAGAAATAAAATAAATGCAAACAAAAAAAGCTTTTACATTGATAGAGCTTGTTTTTTGTATGATGATTATTGCTATTCTTAGCGTAATTGCTTATCCGTATTTTTCTTTTGGAAAAAACGATGCTAAACTCATTCAAGTAAAAAGTGAGGTAGAACTTATCAATGCTTCTTTGTCTTTACTTAGAAATCAGTTTTTATTTAAAGAAAGTAAGGATTTTCCAGCAATTTTAGATGAAGCTTTAATAAATAGTGAAAATCAAAAATTATTTGTATGTTCTAATTCTCAAAATTATAAAAATACGAAACAATGTACTTACAGCGTTTTAGATAAACCAATCATTTCATCTAAAAAATCGTGGATGAAAATAGCAAATACTCAATATAGATTTTTTATAAATACTAAAAATTACATAGATTTTTCTTATAATAGTGAAAAAGTTTTTTTAGAATGTGTGAGTTTAAATTGTAAGGATTATGGGTTTTGAATTTTTATCAACTTGCTATTAAAGGATATTATTTAGATACCTTAACTTATGAAAGTGAAGAAGAATTTGAAATTTTAGATGAGGTAATAGTCGATCTTGCAAGGAAAAAAAATCTCAAAGCTATAATTTTACAAAAATGTTCAAAGCCTGATTTTAAAACCCAAGCCATAAAGGAAAAAACAGGTTTTAAACTAACGCAATATCAATACGAACTTGCTCAATTTATTGCTTATTATTATGCTAGTAAAATAGCTTTTGTTTTAGGTATGTTTGAAAGCATTAAAGAGTATAAAAATGAAAAAATTCATATAGAAAAAGTACCTAGTTTAAGTAAAAACCAACAAGAGGCTTTGGAATTTATAAAAACTAAACAAACTAGTTTGCTATTTGGTGATACAGGAAGTGGTAAAACTGAAATTTATATTAGCTTGATAAAAGAATATCTAGAGCAAGGAAAGCAGGTTTTGCTTTTAATGCCAGAAATCGCTCTAACTCCACAAATGCAAAAAAGATTAAAAGTGTATTTTGGCGAGCATTTTTTCTTGTGGCATTCTAAAATTACTAAGAAAAAAAAGCAAGAATATTTGCAAAATTTAGCAAATTCAAAAGCTCTTTTAGTGGTGGGAGCTAGGTCGGCTTTGTTTTTACCTTTTAAGAATTTGGGTTTGATTATTATTGATGAAGAGCATGATAATTCTTATAAAGCTTCTAATAATCCAAAAATCAATGCAAGAGATTTGGCTTTATTTATAGCAAAAAAAATACATATAAAAGTTCTTTTGGGTTCTGCTACTCCAAGTGTTGTAAGTTTTTATAAACATCCTTGTTTTAGACTTAAAGGAACTTTCTTTGAAAGTAAAAAGCAGTTTTTATACGATCAGAGTGAGCTTAGTGTTTCATCAAAATTGCTTTTAGAATTAAAAATTAGCTTAAGAAATAAAAAGCAAGCCGTGGTATTTTTACCTACAAGGGCAAATTTTAGACAAATTTTATGCAAAGAATGTACTAATACCATTAAATGCCCTTTTTGTTCTATTGCTTTGAGTTTACATAAAAATAAAAATGCATTAAAATGTCATTATTGTAATTTCACTAAAGAAATCGATCAAACCTGCCCAACTTGCAATGGAGTTATGCTTGAAGCTAAAAAAATGGGCACAGCAGAGCTTTGTGAGCTTTTAGAAAAAGAATTAGCGGAGTTTAATCCTATCATAAAAAGATTTGATAGTGATGAGATTAGCAGTGTAAAAAAGCTTGATATGATTTTAAAAGATTTTAACCAAGAAAAAATTGATATTTTAGTAGGCACTTCCATGCTTGCTAAAGGACATGATTATCACAACGTTGATTTGAGTGTGATTTTGGGGCTTGATGAATATTTATTTAGGCCTAATTTTAAAGCCTTAGAAGAGACTTTGGCTCTTGCTATGCAAGTAGCAGGTCGTGCAGGTCGAAAGGGTGAGGGTAGGGTGCTTTTACAAACTAAAAATAGATCTTTTTTTGAAAAATATATACAAGATTACGATAGTTTTTTAAAAGATGAATTAAATGCTAGAAATGAACTTTATCCTCCATTTAAAAGACTTTTAAGGCTAATTATTGAAGATGAGGATAAAAATAAAGCTTTAAATTTGTGTGAATTTATAGCTAATAAAGTTCAAGAATTAAAACAAGTGCAATTAGTAGGCCATGGTGCTTGTGGTATTGAAATGCTAAATAAAAAATGGCGTTTTTATGTGTTATTGCGTGCTAATACCCATCAAGAACTTGTAAAATTTGAGCATTTTGCTTTAAATTTTAAAAATATTACTTGCGATATAGATCCAGTTGATTTTTCTTGAAAAATATATTTATTTATAAATAATTATTATTTTATAATAAAAACAATATTTTATTTTTAATTTTAAATTTATTTTGATAAGAATATACTTTTTTAATTTCTTAAATTTAAAGGAGAGAAAATGAAAAAGTTTAGTTTTCTTGCAGGTTGTGTACTTTTTGGTGCTTTGTTTAATAATACTTTAGCTTGCACTACTATTTTAGTACCAAATGAAGCAAGTAAAGATGGCTCTATGTTGGTTGCAAGAAGTGCTGATAGTAAGGCAGATAAAGCACAAGTTTTTCTAATCCACCCAAGAGTTGAAAATCAAAAAGGTATTTATAGCACTAAAGCACATCAAGGAATGAATGATTTTACTTACCCTTTGCCTACTAAATCTTTTCAATATAGTACCATAGCTAATTGGCAAAGTAAATTACACGGTGCTACTGGTTTTAATGAAATGGGTGTTGGGATAAGTGCTACTGAATCAATTTATGCAAAAGATGAACTTTTAAAATTTGATCCTTATAATGAGAAAAATGGCATTAGTGAAGATGATATTTTGGATGTTTTTCTTCCAAGAATTAAAAGTGCAAAAGAAGGTGTTTTATTATTGGGTGATATTATAGAAAAACAAGGAGCTGCTGAGGGTTTTGGGGTAGCTTTTGTGGATTCTAAAGAAATTTGGTATTTAGAAAGTGCCACAGCACATCAGTGGATGGCTGTAAAAATTCCTAATAATTCGTATTTTGTTAGTGCGAATCAAGGTAGGCTAAAACAACTAAAATTCAACGATGAAAATACCTTGCATTCTAAAAATTTAATAAATTTTGCCATAATACATAAAGCGTATAATCCTAAAGTGGATAAGGATTTTGATTTTTTTAAAGTTTATACAAGAAATGATGATAGAGATTTAACTTATAATTATCCTAGAGTTTGGTGGATACAAAAAATGTTTAATCCATCTTTAAATCAAGATGTAAAAAATGGCGCTAATTTTAATGTGTTTTTGCAACCTGAGCAAAAACTTAGTGTGGATGATTTAAAAAAAGCTTTAAGATCGCACTATGATGGAACAAAATATGATCCATATGCAAATTTCAATGAAAATGAAAACATTTACCGTGTTGTGAGTGTGTTTAGAACTTATGAATCTCACATTATGCAAGTTAGACCGTGGCTTCCTAAAGAAATAGGTAGGTTAAATTATGTCGCAATAGGAATGGCTGATTTGAGTGTGTATTTGCCTTATTATTTTGGTAATGATGAGTTTATTGCAGGATATCAACAAGGAACAAATGAAGCTGATGATAAATCAATTTATTGGATTTATCGCAAGTTGCAAACTCTTGTAATGAGTGATTATAATAAATATGCTCCTATCGTAAAAAATGCTTATGCTAAATTTGAAAAAGACACATCTTTAAAACAAGAAGCTATGGAAAAAGAATATTTAAGTCTTTATAAAAAAGATAAGAACAAAGCAAAGCAAATTTTAGTTGATTTTTCATTGCAAAATCAAATGGAAGCTAAAAAACTTACTCAAGATTTGACAAATCAAATTTTTACCCTTTTAACAAGAGATACAGATATAAAATATAAATCTCTTAATAAAAATAAAAAAGATTAATGATATAGCCCATTTTTGGGCTATAATACTCTAAAAATATTTTTAGAGTGATTTTAATGACAAGGTACAAAACAAGACAAATAAAAGTAGGTGATGTTTTAATAGGTGGAGATGCTCCTATTTCAGTGCAATCTATGCTTTTTACTAAAACAAGAGATATTGAAGGTTGTTTAGAGCAGCTTAACAGACTTTATTTTGCTGGTGCAAATATAGTGCGTTTAGCCTGTTTGGATATGGCAGATGCAAGAGCTTTAAAAGAAATCAAAGCAAAAAGTCCCTTACCTTTAATAGTGGATATACATTTTAATCATAAGCTAGCAGTCTTTTGTGCTGAATTTATCGATGGGGTGAGAATTAACCCAGGAAATATAGGCTCAAAAGAAAATATCAAAGAAGTGGTGCAAGCTTGTAAACAAAGGAAAATTCCTATTAGAATAGGGGTAAATCATGGCTCTATAGAAAAGCAATTTAGCGATAAATATGGTTATAATATAGAAGCTATGCTTGGGAGCGCTTTATATAATATAAAATTACTAGAAGATTTAGACTTTTTTGATATTAAAATTTCTATGAAAACTTCAGATGTGCAAAATACCATAAAAGCTTATGAAGCTCTAAGACCACTTTGTGATTATCCATTTCATTTAGGAGTTACTGAGGCAGGGACTAAATTTCATAGCACGGTTAAAAGCTCGATTGCTTTAGGAAATTTGCTTTTAAAAGGTATAGGCGATACAATGAGAGTTTCTATGACAGGGGAGCTTGAAGAAGAGATTAAAGTAGCAAGGGCTATTTTGCAAGATAGTGGAGTGCAAAAAAGTGGAGTAAATATCATCTCATGTCCAACTTGTGGAAGAATTCAAAGTGATTTGATCAAAGCGATTAAAATAGTAGAAGAAAAAACTAAGCATATAAAAGAACCATTAAATATAAGTGTTATGGGTTGTGTTGTAAATGCCTTGGGCGAGGCTAAGGGTGCTGATGTGGCTATTGCTTTTGGAAAAAATCAAGGTTTAGTTATAAGACATGGCGAAGTAGTGGCAAAATTAAAAGAAGATGAGCTTGTAGATAGATTTTTACTTGAAGTAGAAGATGAGGTAAAACTTAGAAAAAAAGATTAATTTTTTTCTAAGTAAGTTTTTTGCATATTTTGTAATTTTTTAGAAATTTTTACTTTATAAATACTTGGATTTTGAAGTTTTTTTAGTTTAAAATCCAAACTATCAATACTTTTTTTATGATACTCTTGAATATTTTTCAAGTTAGGAAGCTCATAGATTAATTTTCCATCTTTAAAAATAAGCTCATGTAAATTTTTATATGTATAACCTTGATAATTTTTAATACTTTCATCATGTGCATATAAGATATCAAAACTTGCTTTATTTTCTTTATAATACCTTATGAGTTTTTTAAAATGTGGCAAGGTTGTTTTGCTTGAGCTTGCGCTGATTTTTATTTTAGGGATGATTTGATTGTTTTTTTCTAATGCAACAAGCTTATAAACAGCTCCAAAAATAGGCGAACTTGCCGAAGTAATAAGCTTTTCTCCAATGCCAAAAGCATCGATTGGAGCTTTGTCTTTTAGTAATTTTTCTATGATGAACTCATCTAAGGCATTACTAGCTATGATTTTGCATTTTGTTAAGCCAGCAAGATCTAGTTTTTTTCTAATATATTTAGAGATTTTAAGCAAATTTCCTGAGTCAATACGGATAGAATAATTTTGCATGGAATCTTGTGCATTTAACTCATTAAAAACTAAAATAGCATTTTCAATACCTTTTTTATAATCATAAGTATCAATCAAAAGACTTATATTATCTTTATAAATTTGACAATATACCCTAAAAGCGCTTAGCTCATCATCAAACATTTGCACCCAAGCATGAGACATGGTTCCATTAATAGGAATGTTAAATTTTTTCCCAGCTAAAGTACAAGCACTTGCATGAAAACCACCTATAAAAGCAGCTCTAGCGCCATTTAAAGCCGCACTTTCTCCATGAGCTCTACGAGAGCCAAATTCTAAAAGCAATTTTTCTTTTGCAATTTGAGCAATTCTACTAGCTTTAGTGGCAATTAGACATTGATGATTTAGGGTTAAAAGTATGAAAGTTTCTAACAATAAAGCTTCTATTATAGGTGCTTTGATAATCATTAAAGGTGTATTAGCAAAAATACATTTACCTTCTTTAACACTTAGTATATCTCCACTAAATTTTAAAGTTGAAAGGTAGTTTAAAAATTCATCATCAAATTTTTTAGTATTTTTTAAAAAAATTATGTCATCTTTAGAGAAAGAAAAATGATTAATATGATTTATGATTTGTTCTAATCCACAAAAAACAGCATAAGAAGCATTATCAGGAGCTTTTCTAAAAAAAACTTCAAAATAAACAATCTGCTTATGCATATTTTGTTTAAAATAAGCATAAGCCATACTTAGTTCGTAAAAATCACATAATAATGAAGAATTCATATAAGGATTTTTACTAAAAAATTAATCCATTTGGCGACGCAAGAAAGCAGGAACATCAAGCTGAGAAATCACTTCTTCATCAAATCCACCGCTAGCTTTACGTAAATTCATATAGCTATTTTTTTTACTTTCTTCTTGTTCTTTAGCACTTTCTATTTCAGCTTTATCTTCAAAACCTGTAGCAATGATAGTAACTTCAACGCGATCACCCATACTCTCATCAGTTGTTGCACCAAAGATTACTTTTGCGTTTTCATCTGCTATATCGCTAATGCTTTGAGTAGCTTGTGAAATTTCTATCAATGAGCATTCAGGACCAATTTTATAATGGATGATTACGCCTTTAACGCCTTTCATAGTCATGCCGTCTAATAATGGAGATTCTATAGCACTTGATAATGCATCCATGATAGCATTTTCACCTTCTCCATGACCTACGCCCATTAGTGCTAAACCTCTGTGGCTCATAACAGTTCTAACATCAGCAAAGTCAACATTAATATCGCCATCTTCTAAAAGGATAGACACCATACCCCTAACAGCTCTAGCTAAAATATCATCAACTAGTTTAAATGCTTCTTTTATACCTGCTTTTTTTGGGAGTATGCTAAGAAGTTTTTCGTTTTGGATTACAATGATAGAATCACTTTCTTTTTTTAATTCAGCTAAACCAGCTTCTGCTAATTTTTTTCTTTGTTTTCCTTCAAATGCAAAAGGCATAGTTACAACTGAAACAGTTAGCGCACCTACTTCTTTAGCAGCTTGTGCTACAACAGGAGCTGCACCTGTACCAGTTCCACCACCAAGTCCTGCTGAAATAAATACTATGTCGCTTTGACTTAAAGCAGCTTTTACTTCTTCAAAACTTTCTCTTGCGCTTTCTGCTCCAATTTCTGGTTGCATTCCAGCACCCAAACCCTTGGTTTTTTTCTCACCTAGTTGAATTCTAGTTTTTGCTAAAGATTTAGCTATAGCTTGTGCATCAGTATTAGCTGAAATAAGATCAAGATCATGTAAACCCATATTTACCATATGATCTATCATGTTACCGCCACCGCCACCGCAGCCTATGACTTTTATTTTTGCACCTTTTGCGTGTTGCATTTCTTCCACTAGATATTCGCTCATTGTGTCTCCTATTAGAACTGGTTTATTAATTTATTCCAAAATTTATGCATTAAATTCGTTTTTTTATCTTTCTTTGTTTCTATTTTTGCTAATTCTGTTTTTTTATCTTCAAATTCTTTTTGATCTTGAAAAATTTCTTCAAAATCTTTATTTTCTTCTTCGTTTTCATCTATGGTAAGATTTTGTTTGATCTGCTTATTGATAAATTCAGGTTCCCCTTTGTATCTTAGTTTCTCATTAGAATCTAATTCATAAGGAGTAAAATGCCCACCACCATATAAACAAAGACCTATAGCACAGCTATTTTCTGCATCTTCAAAAATTTCTTTAAAACCATCCATAGTATCTTTTTTTGCAGTCGCTATTCTAACAGCTTTATTATCAAAATAAGCTGAAGCAAGCTTATCAAGTCCTGCAAATTTTGTCATTCCACCTGTTAATACTATACCTGCTCCTGCTTGATTTGCACAAGCATTATCGCTTAGCATTTTAGCTAAAATAATAATAGTTTCTTCAATTCTTGCATAAATTACATTGGATATGACTTCTACCGAAACTTCATTTTTTCTTTTTTCATCACCCATGTATGGAATTTGTATAATTGAGTTTTCATTTTGCGCTAAAGATGCATAATTTAATTTTAGTTTTTCTGCTTCTTTTGGTGGGGTATGTAAAGCTATGGATAAATCATTGGTGATATTTACTGAGCCAATTTGCAAGCATTCATTGTAGCGTATAGAATTACCCGCATGAATGACCATATCGCAAACTGCTCCACCCATATCGATTAAAATAGCACCTAATTCTTTTTCACTATCATCAAAGCAAGCAATAGAAGAAGCATAGCCTGAAAGAACGATGTTATCTACTCTAAGATCAGCAAGCTCCACAGCTTTTTTTAGATTTTTAATATGCACTTCTTGCGAGATTACAATATGCGTAGAAACTTCAAGGCGATTTCCACTCATTCCCAAAGGATCTTCTACATGTTCAAGATCATTTACTTTAAAATTATAAGGTAATACATGAATGATTTCATATCCACTAGGTATATTTGCAGTATGCTTTGCTGTGCTTACTGCTCTGTGAATTTCTTTAATACCTATTTCATGATTTGGTATATTAACTACACCTATACTATCTACGCTTTTTGCATAAGCACCTGAAATAGATACAATTACTTTATCATAATGCACGCCTGACATCATTTGTGCATCAGCTACTGCTTCTTCTATGGATTTTGAAGCAAGTTCTATATTAGTAATTGCTCCTTTTTTTATACCATTTGATTTTGATTTTCCAAAACCAATGACTTTTAGTCCTTCTTCGCTTTTTTGTGCTAATATGGCGCAAGTTTGTATTGAGCCTAAGTCAATTCCTAAAATATTCAATTTGTATTTCCTTTATAATAGCGTTGAATTGGATATAATTCTATAAGTTTTTTTAATAATTCTTCCTTAAGTAAAGCTTGTTTAGTTTGTTTAGCGCTTTGCTCTATGATAAATTTGTAAATTTCTTCTTTGTTTTTATTTTCTAAAGTTTGCTTTGTGATCTCATAAACTATTGCTTTATCATCAAATAATACATAAGATTTAGCTTTATTTGAGTCAAATACATGCATTAAAAACTCGCTAAATTCAGTATCATTCATCATATTACCCACTTTTGCATTTTTGCTTGAGTCACGGCTATAAGTACCTATGTCTATACCTTGGAAATTATCTAGGGCGAGTTTTGCTTTTTCTTCTAATAAGACTTTAGTTTTTTCTTTAATGTAAAGTTTACTTACTTCGTTTTTAGCTTGCTCAAAAGTCATAGTTTGTATAGGATTTATTTTTATAATTTTTGCAATCATATAGCCGTTTTCAAATTTAAAAGGCTTAATAAAATCATTTTCTTTAGCTTTTTGTATATTTTCTAAAGGATAATAAATATCAGCATCGCTGATTGTGATATTTTTATCAAAATTAAGCTCGTTTTTTCTCAAAGCCACATAGCTTTCATTGGCTTTAAGTTTAAGTTTAGAAAGTTTTAAATCTTTTATAACTTTATCTTTGCTTTGTTCTAGACTTAGAATTTTCCCCGCAAAATCTTTATAATCATTTTTATTTTCTTCATAGTAAGCTTGGATTTCTTTGTCATCAATTTTGATTATATCAGGGTTTAAAAAATAAGTTGCAAGCTCGTAACTTTTTTGCGTCTTATAGAGTTCTTTATTTTTCTCCCAAGTTTGTTTTAACTCTTTTTCATCCATTGTTATGTTTTTATTATCAAGTTTTATAGCTTGAACTTTTAAACTATCTTGCATTAAAAAACTTGCGCCAAACATATCAAGTTCATTTAGTTTGATTTGTAAATTTAAAATAGCATTGATTTTTTTAAGTAATAACTCATCGTGAATGATTTTTTCATAAGTTTTTGGTGTATAGTTGTTTCTTGCAAGCAGATTATAGTATAAATTTTTGTCAAAAACACCTGAAGCATTATGAAAGATTTTTTGATGTGCTAAATCATAAGCAATTTCTTCCTCGCTCACATTTAAACCCAAGGTTTTAGCATAAGAAAGTAGTAGTTTTTCTTGTATAAGTTCATTAATAGCTTGGGTATCTAAGCCATCTTTTTGTGCTTGTTCTTGTGTGTAATTGCCATTGTTTAGCTGAGAATAATAGCCAAATAATTGAGAATATTTAAGATTAAACTCATCATAACTTATTTTTTCATCGCCTACTTTTGCAACAGAATTTGACCTGTCGGTGTTAAAATCATAACTCCCCCAACCAACAAAACCTGCTCCAACAAAAGCAATAACGCTAATCCAAATAGTTACAACTAAGTATTTTTTATGATGCTGCATCCAAGTGAGCATTTTTACCCCAATCTGATTAAATAAATTAAACTATAAATTATAAATAATTTGTGATTAATAAAAGATTAATTTTAAATTATTATGATAAATTTGTTTCCGCTAAATGGATAATTTTGCAAGAATTTTCAATTAAATCTATAATTTTACCTAATTCATAACTTGTTCTACCATAGGCAAATATACCATAGCCCTTTACAACAACAAAATTTTGTTTTTGTTCTAACATATAACGATAAATTTCAGTTTGTGATCTATCCTCCCAATCTTCATAATTTTTAGGATTATAAACTCGAATTTCTTCTAGAAAAATTTCACCAAAATAATCTTGAGGTGTTATAAAATCATGATTTAAACTCATAGATAAGGTATAGGTTGGACAGGCAAAACATATAAATTTAGCTTCAGGTATATTCTCATATATACTTTTATGGATTTCACTATCGCTGCTTGCCTCATCCCAGCTATAATCTTTTGCAAATTTTAAAATACTTAAACTTTTTTCATCTAGTTGATTTAAAAAAGTGTCATTTTTATTTATAATAAAAGAACTTTGAGATAGTTTTGCTGAAACTGATCCGTGGCAAATTCCAAAAAAATTTTTTTTAAACATTGAAGTAGAAAGTATTTTGATTTGAGAAATGATATTTTCTTTATTCATTAAAAACCTTGTTTTAAACTTTGCTAAGATATTATACTAAAAAATATTTTAAAGGTTTATTTTGCAAAGTCCACATATTCCTGTTTTATTACAAGAAGTTTTAAATGCTTTTGATGATTTTGATAGTGGAGATTTTTTAGATTGTACCTTGGGTTATGGAGGGCATTCTAAGGCATTATTACAAGCTCATGAGAAACTAAGATTAATTGCTTGTGATAAAGATTTAGAAGCTTTAAATTTTTCTAAAGAGTTTTTAAAAAATTTTCAAGATAGGATAAGTTTTAACCATATAGGTTTTAAAGATATTTTAACTCAAATTCCAACGCAAAACTTAAGAGGAATTTTAGCTGATATAGGTGTATCTTCTTTGCAGCTTGACAAAAATGATAGAGGTTTTTCACTAAATTCTGATTTTTTAGATATGAGAATGGATCAAAATAATCCTTTAAGCGCTAAAGAAGTGGTAAATTCTTACAGCAAGGAAGCCTTGGAGCAAATTTTTAAAGACTATGGAGATTTAACACCGGTTGCTTCAATGCTTGCTCAAAAAATCATCAATGCAAGAAGTCAAAAAGAGATTGCAAGCGCAAAAGAATTAAGTCAAATTATAGGAAATGCTAAGCTAAAAGGACGCAATGTGTCTTTAGCTTTGCTTGTATTTCAAGCTTTGCGTATAGAAGTAAATAATGAGCTTGGCGAATTAAAATCCTTGCTTGAAAACATAGAAAAAGCAAAATTAAAAGATTGTAAATTAGCCATTATTAGTTTTCATTCTTTGGAAGATAGGATAGTAAAAAATACTTTTAAAAGATGGGAAAAAGACTGCATTTGTGATGAAAGAGCCATAAAATGCGAATGTGGCAAAGGACATAGTCTTGGGAAAATTTTAAGTAAAAAAGCTATAAGTGCCTCCAAAGAAGAAATAAGCTATAATAGCAGATCAAGTTGTGCAAAAATGAGAATTTTTTATTTTAGGTAAATAATGGTTGAAGATGATTTTTTAAAAGAAAAGCAAAATATACGTGAAAAAATGTTGAAATATTCCAGGGCTATTAAAGAAGGTAGGCCTTATGAAGAATATGAGCAAAATTTTAATGAGAGCGATCGTATATTAAAAAATAGAATACAACGTAAAAAAAGACCTAAATTTACAGATTTTGATGAAGAGTATGAAGAAAAACCTAGGAAGCAATCTGCTATTTATTTAAAAGAAGATTTGATTAATGTTAAATTAGAAGAAAAAAAGCCTTTTAAATTACAACTTAATTTTTTCAAAAAGCAAAAAGAAAAATTCGATAAAAAAAATATTGCAAATTCTAAAACGCTTAAAAGTAACAAATCAACTCAAGAAGTAAGAAAAATAGAAAAAAAACAAGAAAATAAAGATTCTATTCAAATATCTAAAATTCTTACTCAAAGCAATGTTTTTGTCACTTCAAAATTTCAAGATTTAAAAGAAAAAAGAAAAGAAAAAGCTAAACTCAAACAAGAACTAAAAGAGCAAAAAAAAATCGAACAAGAAAAACTAAGAAAAGCCCAAGGGGAATTAAAAGAAAAAGAAAAACTAGCCAAACAAGAACAAAAAATTTTAGAAGAAAAAGTAAGACTTGAAGAAAACCAAGAGTATAATCAGGAAGATAAATATGAACTTTTAGATAGTATAGTAAGTGAGGAGAATAAAAATTTAAGTCCTAAAAATTTAATATATGCAGGTTTGATGATAGCATTTGCTTTATTGATATTTTTCCCACAAATTTATATTAGAAATCAAATTTATTATGTAAGTAGAGATATAGCGGATTTAAGATCGCAAGAACTTGTTTTAGATGAAGAAAACAAAGAGCTTCAAAGACAACTTGAGGCGCTATATTTTCAAAATCAAGTTTTAGACTTTTTAGATTAATCTTGTGTTTGAATGATTTTTTCTAAAACATATTGCTCGAGTTGGTTTTTTGGGATTTCTTCTTTAATGGCTTGGTTATAAATATTTTCTGCTATTTTTGAATATTTTTCATAAGCAAAATATGGAAAATGCAAAGCCCAAGCTTTTTTTAATAATCTTTTGCTTATTACTTTTCTAGTGTAAATTTTAAAAATATCATAGCCAATAAAAACACAAGCGGTTACAAAAACAGCGCTTAAAATACTAATATGAAAATCAATAATTGTTAAAAAATAATGACTAATGATAAGCATAGGAACTAAAATAGCTATGCAAAAAAATGCATAAATAAGATAAGAATTAAACACCTTAAATTTAAAATTTAATTTTGCAGGATCTACCATCATGCCTTCATTAAGTAAGGCGTTCGCTTCTAATAAATCTTTTAAATTAACAGGTTGGTTTGAAACTTTAAAAATAAAGTTTAAAATAAATTCTTGTATTTTCATTTTTTACCCAATTAGTATGTGATTTTTGTGATTTTAACATTTTTGTTTTTAATTAAACTAAATTTTAAGTCTTGTAAATGAATTCTTGTGTTAAAATTTATATTATTTTAATATCAAAATGGAAGAAAAATGGCAGATTCTAGATTTATGATGAATGTAAAAGGCATAGCTAAGAGTTTTATACCTAGAAAAATTTATCAAAATCAATTGCAAAATATTTTAAAAGAAATTTTAAAATTAAAAAATATAGATAACATTATTACTCGCTTGAATTATTATAATCTGCAAAATGATTTTTTTGATATAAAAAAATTTGAAAATTATGAAAAAATAGGAAAATTTCCTTTTAAAAAAACTTCTTATGCTTATGATGCTTATGCAATCAGTAAGTATTTTGATGATGATTTTTTATGGGTTAAAGGTTTTGGGGATATTAGTTATAATCTTAAATATCCAAGTATAGCTAAATCAAGACCGGTTGAAAATGGTTTTAATAACATCATTTTAAAATTAGATAAAAACAGACATTTTGATTTTATACAGGATAAAAATCAATTTGAAGATAAAAAAGACTTGCTTTTTTTTAGAGGTGCGATTTATCAGCCTCATCGTATTAAATTTTTTGAAAAGTATTTTGATAATCCTCGTTGCGATATTGCTCATGTTGGTGGTAGAAAAATTCAAGCTGAAAAATGGATTAAAAATTTAAATTTTAAAATCAGTAGAGCTTATCAAACGCAGTTTAAATTTTTACTTTCTTTAGAAGGCAATGACGTAGCAAGCAACTTAAAGTGGGCGATGAAAACAAATTCTTTAGTTTTGGCACCAAAAATGCGCTATGAAACTTGGTTTATGGAAGGAAAGCTAGTTCCAAATGAGCACTTTGCTTTGATTGATGATGATTATGAAAATGTAGAAGCTTTGCTTGATTATTATTTAACTAATCCGCATAGAGCAAAAGAAATCATTCAAAATGCCCATGCTTACATAGAGCAATTTTTGGATGAAAAGATAGAATTTTATATAGGAATTTTAGTTTTAGCTAAGTATTTTTATTATTCTAATCAGCTTGATTTGCCAAAAGATATTGTTGATTTATTTGATTAAAAGGAGGACTTATGCAAGAAATGGAAGTGGTGTTTTTAAATGATGAGTTTGTAAAAGCTGGTGAAGCTAAAGTGAGTGTTTTTGATAGAGGTTTTATCTTTGGAGATGGAATTTATGAAGTAGTTCCTGTGGTAAATGCAAAAATAGCTGACAAAGAAGAATTTTGGGAGCGTTTTGAGCGTAGTTTGGCTCAAATTGAACTACAAATTCCTTATACAAAAGAAGAATTTGAAAATATTTTAGAGCAATTAATCATTAAAAACTCTCTCAAAGAAGGTGGGCTTTATATGCAAGTTACTAGAGGGGTTGCTAGTAGAAATTTTGCTCTTTTAAAGGGATTAAAACCTACTATTATGGCTTTTGCTTTTGAATGTAAGGTGATTGAGCATGAGCATGCTAAAAATGGGGTAAGTGTTATTTCAACATCTGATTTAAGGTGGAAAAGAAGGGATATAAAATCAATTTCTTTATTAGCTCAATGTCTTGCAAAAGAAGAAGCTATAAAAGCTAAGGTTTTTGAAGCTTTTATGGTAGAAAATGCTTTAGTAACGGAAGCTTCTAGTAGTTCAGCTTTTATTATAAAAGATAAAACTTTAATTACTAAGCCATTTTCTAATGAAATCTTACCAGGAATTCGCCGTAAAAATATCTTGAAATTTGCCAAAGAACTTGATCTTAAAGTAGATCAAAGAGCTTTTAGTATGAAAGAAGTATATGAGGCTGATGAGGTGTTTATTTCTGCGGCTACTTTTTTGATTTTAGGTGTTATAAAAGCAGATAGCAAGGTGATTAATGATGGTAAAGTAGGCTTTTATACCCAAAAACTAAGAGAAAAATATGTGGAAAAAATACAAAAAGAGGTTTTTTAATCAAAACCTGCGTTTGTAAATTCTTTAGGATTATCAAGAGCGTAGCGGAATTTTTCCCAGTCTATTTGTTTGTCCCAAATAGCTACGATTAAAGCTGCTACGCTATTACCGCATAAATTTCCTACTGCACGAATTTCAGACATAAATTTATCCACACCCAAGAGTATAGAAATAGCAGCTACTGGTAAAACCTCGCCTAAACTTGCTCCTAAGCCATTATTAGCCTCTGCTATATGCATATTAGATAAAGCTGCCAGCGTACTTCCTAGTATAATAAAACCTGAACCAGTTACACCAACAGCACCTTTTGAAGCTATCATTAGTACGATTAAAATGCTAATTTCATGCGTTAAAGAAAGCTCTACATTAAAAGCTTGTGCAAGGAAAATCAAACTCATAGCCAAATAAATATTAGTACAATCAAGATTAAAACTATATCCAGTTGGCAATACTAAACCCACGGTGGCTTTTGAAATTCCTGCTTTTTCAAGCTTTCTCATGAGTGGAGCTAATGCTGATTCGCTAGAGCTTGTAGCAAAAACTATCAAAACTTCTCTTGAAATAAAACGCATAAATTTAAAAATATTAACTTTAGCAATAAAACAAATAATTCCTAAAACTCCAAAGATAAAGAGCAAAGAAGCAAGTAGCATAACAATAAGCAAATATCCTAAATTTAATAAAGAATCAAGCCCATATTTTGCCACTAAAAAAGCCATCGCAGAAAAAGCAGCAATAGGAGAAAAATACATAATGATTTCTAGAATTTTAAAAACAAAACTTTGCATTATTTCTAAGGTTTTTTGTATAGCTTTTCTTTCATCAATTCTCATAAGCGAAATAATAAGAGCACAAGCTAGGGCTATAACTAAGATTTGCAAAGTTTTTCCTTCGCTAAAAGCAGCGATGATATCAGTAGGTATGGCGTCTTTTAAAATATGTAAAATTTCATTTTGCGCACTTATTT
Source organism: Campylobacter sp. LMG 7929 (assembly GCF_024723595.1). Lineage (NCBI taxonomy): Bacteria > Pseudomonadati > Campylobacterota > Epsilonproteobacteria > Campylobacterales > Campylobacteraceae > Campylobacter > Campylobacter sp. LMG 7929. Next base: position 34,822 of record NZ_JANQCY010000009.1, read on the forward strand.
CTATATTTTTATTAACAAATTGAGCTACACTCTCTTGATCTAAGGTGTTTGGATCAAGGTTCATTCCTTTTCCAGGTCCCATAATATTTGCCATAAAAATACCAATAGCTAAAGCAAAAGTACTCACTACTTCAAAGTATAATAAAGCTTTAGCACCTATACTTCCAACTTGCTTTAGACTTTCAAGGCTAACAACTCCTAAAACAATAGTTAAAAATATAATAGGCCCTATTAAAAATTTTAAAGCTTGTATAAAATAATCCACTCCGATTTTACTAGCTAGTGCAAGTTCTTTATCTAATAAACCAAGGCTAATACCAGCTATTATTCCTATAATCACCCAAAAACCTAAATTTTTTAACATTTTTTTGAGCTTGCTTGGTTTTTCATGGGTAATTACTAGCACAAAAACTCCTTGAATTTTTAAAACCACCACATATTAGCAAAGAAAAACTTATTTTTATGATTAAAACAAATAAAAAATAAACAATACTCTTAAAAATAATAATTTTTTAGCTTATTTTGTAGCTAAAAGTAGCATTTTGTAGTATTTTTATCTGATTTATTATGAAATAAATAATGATAATGTTTATCTAAATTTAAGAAAGCTAGTACTATACTTGCGACTATGATTTTAAAAATGAATATCATTTCGGAGTAAAATAGTGTTTAAAAAAATAAGCTTATTGATAATTTTTTTATTTTGTACTATTGTTTATGCTAGAGAGATTGATTATCAAAAAGAAGCCCAAGCAATCAAACAAATTTTAAATGAAAGTATGCTCTTATATAAAGAAAATAAAAATTTAGAAGCAAAGAAAAAAGCAGAAGATGCATATTTTCAGCATTTTGAAACCATGGAAGGCTCTATTGGGCGTAATGTTGGTAGAAAAGCCATTGTTATGGAGCGTAAATTTGTTAATTTAAGAAAGTTATATAAAGATAAAGAAGATTTTTCTAAAATAGAAGCTTTGATTAGTAGTTTGTATTTTGATTTAGATGAAATAGTTCCTATTTTAGAAAAAGGCTTCCAGCTTAAAGCTGAAGCTAGTGATGTAAATTATGATAAAAAAGCAGCTGAAAACTCATCTTTAAAAGCAGAAAAAGAACGCCAAGTACAAGCTGAAGCGATGTTTGCGGCTTTGCTTGGAGAGAATGTTAAAGAACAAACTTCACAAAACTCAACTCAAAGTTTGATTGCTCAAGAGCAAGACACTCAAAAAGATGAAGCATTGTTAGCTTTGCAAGAAGCTTCAGCTTTGGATGCAAGGTTGCAATTTTTAATGGATTCGATGATTTCAAAGCTTGATCAAGCTGCATTAGCTTTTGTAAATAAAGACTATCAAAAAGCTAAAGATTTGATTCAATCAGCATTGTTTGAAGACTATAGAAACTCAAAAGTAGAAGTTTTAGTGGCAAGATATACTAAGGCAGGAGTGGATAAAAAAATTCAAACTAAACTTAGAACTATTATAAGAAAAATCAATGCTAATACTTTAGATGAAAAAACTATTAGAGATGAAATTTCAAGCATATCAGATTTATTATATGAAGCGTTTTTGGCTTTACCTAAAGAAGAATTAGCTTTGCTTCAAGTTAAAGGCTTTGATGAAAGTACTATGAGCACTAAAAACTATACTAAAGTGTATGATGATATGAAAATTGCTCTTAATGATATTTTGCAAAATTATGAGGGATTTAGTTTAAATAGTATAGATGCTTTGCAAAATGTGTATTTAGATATTTTTGAAGCAAGTGGTATGGAAAGTAAAATTGGTGCTATTGATAGTGCTTTAAAATTAAAAATAGAAAGTTATTTTTCAAAAGGCGTTGCACTTATTAAAGCAAGTGCTTCTAAAGAAGAATTAAAACAGAATTTTGATGAGCTTAGTGCTTTAGTGGAAGGCTCTTTAGATAAAATTCAAGAATCCTCACCTATGTCTTTATTTATATGGGCTTTAGGTATTATTTTAAGAGAGGGTTTGGAAGCTTTAATTATCATTGTAGCTATAGTTTCATACCTAGTTCAAAGTGGTAATAAAAAGCGTTTAAATATAGTATATTCAGCACTTTGGAGTGGAGTGTTTTTAAGCTTTGTAACGGCATTTTTTATATCATGGATTTTTAAAGAACAAGCAGGGCAAAGCAGAGAACTTTTAGAGGGCATTACTATGCTTGTGGCTGTTGCATTATTGTTTTATGTGGGTTTTTGGCTTTTATCAAATGCGCAAAATAAAAAATGGGCAAATCACATAAAAACTCAAGCAGTTGAAGCTATATCAAATAATTCAGCAAAAACCTTATGGTTTAGTGTGTTTTTAGCTGTATATAGAGAAGGTGCTGAAACTATTCTTTTTTATCAGGCTTTATTGTTTGATGCAAAAACAAGTACAGATTATAGTTTTATATTTATAGGATTAGCTAGTGGATTAATCATACTTATCATACTTTATTATTTATTAAAAGCTGGTGCTTTAAAAATACCAGTAAAACAATTTTTTTATATAACTTCATACATTATTTTTTATATGGTCTTTGTCTTTACAGGCAAAGGCGTTGGTGAGCTCATAGAAGCTAAGGTTATCACCCCAAGCTTGCTTCCTTTTGATTTTGAAGGAATTTTGTGGCTTGGAATTTATCCTTACTATGAGAGCATCATACCTCAGTTTATGGTTTTAATCTTACTCATTATGGGTATTTTTATAACAAAGCAAATTTCAAATAAAAGGGAAAAAATATGAAAAAAACTTTATTAAGTTTAGGCGCAGCAGCTAGTATTTTAGCTAGTTCAGTTTTTGCAGCAGAGGTGCCAATTGGCGATCCTTATGAGTTAAATGGTATGGAAATAGCAGCAGTTTATTTACAGCCAATCGAAATGGAGCCAAGAGGGATTGACCTTGCAGCTAGTTTAGCAGATATTCACCTTGAAGCAGATATTCATGCATTAAAAGGCAATAAAAACGGCTTTCCAGAAGGCTTTTGGATCCCTTATTTAACTATAGCTTATAAGCTAACTAATCTTGACAATGGTAAAGTAAAAACAGGAACTCTTATGCCTATGGTAGCAGATGATGGCCCTCACTATGGTGCGAATTTAAAAATGGATACAGGCATTGGAAATTACGAGTTAGTATTTTTAATAGAAAGTCCAGAAAAACAAGGTTTTGGACGCCATGTTGATAAAGAAACAGGTGTTGGTAAATGGTTTGAGCCATTTTCGGTTAAATATAACTTCAAATATACAGGAAAACCTAAGTGATTTTTCCCTAGCTTTTGCTAGGGTTTATTTATGAAATTATTGATTTTATAAATAAATTCTATCAAAGAAGAGCCCATGTCGATTTATTTTGTACATTTTTTTGGAGTATTTTTTTCTTATGCGCTTTTGAGTGCTTTATTTTTTTATAATCTAAAAAATTCTTTAGTGTTTAAACTTGCTTTTGTGGGTTTTGTTTTTTCTTATTTTGCTTTTTTTATTAGCGCTAAAACACTAAGTTATGGTTTGTTGTATTTTTCTAATGATGTTTTATTTGTTTTATTGTTTTTAAGTGTTATCATTTTTTCTTTTATAAAAAATAATTTTTTAAAAGAAAAAATTCAAGCAATATTGCTTTTTTTATTATCTTTTGCTTTTGGTATAAAATACTTACATATTTCTATAGACTTTCCTATATTAAGCACTAATTTTTTAGATTCTTTAGCGATTAGCTCTTTTGGGCTTATTTTGCTTGCTTTTGTTATGTGTTTTGGGGTTTATCTTTTTACAAGATGGCTAAGGGAATTTAAATTTAAGTTTTTAAATTTATTTTTACTCATTATCGTGATTTTTTATCTAAATGAAGCTTTAGCGCAAATTTTATTACACCTTATGAGAGAAGGCGTGGTAGAAACAGAAAGCTTGTATTTAAGCTATGTGGCAAAAAGTGTGTATTATGCTAAATTTTATACTTATGTATGGTTTTTATTGCTAGGAATTTGTATAGTTTTAGCTTTAAAGCAAAGAGTGAGTGAAAACAGCAAGAAAAAAGATTTTGATATAGAATTTAGAAAAAATCAAGCAAAAAATTCAACTATAACTAGTTTTAGTGCAAGTATTTTTAGTGCTATGATTTTAAGTCTTTGTATTTTTCTTTTTTATGACTTGCATGCTTCAAGACCGGTAACCATAGACGAGCCAACTTATGTAGAGCCAAATGAAAATGATGAATTTGTCTTTGATGTAGCGATTTTAAGAGATAATAACTTACATCGCTTTGCTTATATTAGTGATGAGGGTAAAGTGGTGAGATTTTTTTTAATTAACAAAAGAGAAGATAAAGACTCGCCAGTAGCTGTTTTTGATGCTTGTAGTATATGTGGGGATATGGGGTATGTTAAAAAAGGTGGAGAATTAATTTGTATCTCATGTAATGTTAGAATTTTCTTACCAAGTGTAGGTAAGGCAGGTGGGTGTAATCCTATCCCTATGAAGTATAAATTTGAAAATGGTAAGGTTATTATACCTTTTTCAGAAATTTTAGATGGGGTGAATTTTTTCACTCAAGTAGTAGAAAAGAAAGTTTATGATCCTATTGATAATACTGAGCTTATTAATTTAAAAGCGCCAAGGTCTTATGTTTATAAAGGTAGAACATATTTTTTTGCGAATGAAAAAAACTATGAAGAGTTTAAAAATGATCCTTTAAAATATATCGATATGAATAAGACTTCAAAATATAGAATTCATAATTTACTAGGAAATGACTATGCAAGTTAAGATTGTAAAAAATTCCATTTTTCAAAATAAAATTCAAAAATCCCTAGCTTTGCTGACGATTTTTTTAGCTACTTTGCTTATGGCTACTATGTTAAATCTTACTTTGGGTATAGGTAATGAAATCACAAAAGAATTAAGAAGTTATGGGTCAAACATTTTAGTTTTACCTAAAGGTGCAAGTTTAAGTGTAGAAGTGGGTAATAAAATCTATGAGCCTTTGAAAAATCAAAATTTTTTAGAAGAAAACAAGCTTCATACTATAAAAGAAATTTTTTGGAGAAATAATATCAATGCCTTTGCGCCATTTTTAGATACCCAAGTAAAAATTCAAACTCCAAATGCAAATTATGAAAATATCTCTTTAGTGGGAACTTATTTTGATAAGGCTATAAAGGTTCAAGATGATGATGATTTTTATGCGGGTATTAAAGAATTATACAAATATAGTCAAATCAAAGGAAATTATCCAAAAGATGATAGTTTAGATGAAATAATGCTAGGAAAAGATTTAGCACAAAAATATGATTTAAAAATAGATGATGAAATCATCCTTGTGCAAAATGATCAAATTTTTAAAGTAAAAATTGTTGGTATTATGGATTTAACTCAAGCCTTTTCAAATAAAATCATTGCTTCTTTACTTTTGGCACAAAAACTTTCTAAAAAAGAAGGTTTATTTGCTAAAGCAGAAGTTTCAGCTTTGACTATACCTGAAAATGATTTAGCACAAAAAGCAAGACGCGATGTAGATAGCCTTGATCAGCTTGAGTATGATCAGTGGTATTGCACTGCTTATGTAAGTTCCATTGCTTATCAAATCGCAGAAGATTTTAAGGGTGCTAGCACAAAAGTAGTGAGTGCGATTTCAGATGCAGAAAGTTTAATAGTGTCTAAAATTCAATCTTTAATGGCAGTAGTTAGTATTATATGTTTAATCGTAGCTTCCATAGCCATATCATCTTTAATGAGTGCGGATATTTTTAGAAGAAAAAGCGAAATAGGACTTTTAAAAGCTTTGGGTGCTAGCACTTTGCAAATTTATATGATTTTTGCACTAGAAGGGGTTGTGGTAGCTTTAATTGGAGCAGTTTTTGGTTTTGCTTTTGGCGTGGGAGTTTCAGAAGTTATTGCTCTTAGTATATTTGATCATGCTATTGCTATATCTTGGATTATTTTACCAATTTGCTTATTTTTTGCGGTGCTTATAGTATTTTTAGGATGTTTGTTTTCTATCAAAGGAATTTCTAAACTTTCTACTTCAGAGGTTTTATATGGCAAATAATTTTTTTATACAAGAGGTTTTTAAATCTCTTATTTTTTCTTATAAAAGAGTTTGTATTATCTTTATAGCTGTGTTTATGGGTGCTATGGTTAGTGCTTCATTTTTTAATATTTATTTTGATATTGACACAAAATTATCTAAAGAATTAAAAGCTTATGGAGCTAATTTTATCATCACGCCAAAAGATGATGAGTTTTTAAGTATGGATGAATTTAATCAAGCCAAAGAAAGCTTGAAAGCAAAAGCTTTAACCCCATTTTTATATGGTTTTTATAATCTTGAAAGTTCAAGTGCGGTAGTTGTTGGGGTTGATTTTGCAAATTTAAAGCTTACCAAGCCTTTTATGGAAGTTTTAAAAGGAAGTTTTTCTTTGAGTGATTTTAGTGAAGATAGTGCCTTTGTAGGGGCTGATTTGGCAAAACAACTTGAACTTAAAATAGGACAAGAATTACAAATTTATAATCCAAGCATTTCCAAAATAGTCAAAGTAAAAATCAAAGCTATTTTAAGAAGTAACGATGAGCAAGATGGGGTTTTAATCATCTCTTTAAAAAAAGCGCAAGAGTTAGCAGCTAAAGAAGTGATAAATTATGCTCAAGCTATTTTGCTAGGTGATTATGAAAATTTAGATCAAAAAGCAAAAGAGCTTAGCAAGGGCAATGTAGAAGCCAAAGTCATAGCTTCAGTGTCCATTAGCGAAGGTGTGATTTTAGAAAAGATCAAAGCTTTAATGGCTTTGATTAGCTTAACGATTTTACTCATTAGTTCTTTGAGTGTAAATACCACTCTTAGTGCGGTGATTTTTTCAAGAAAAAAAGAAATAGCCTTGCACCTTGCACTAGGAGCTAAGCATAAAGAAATCATCAAGCTCTTTGGAGCTGAAGTATTTATTTTAAGTTTAAGTGCGAGTTTGCTTGGTGCTTTTTGTGGATATTTTTTGGCAAATATTTTTGGGTATTTGATTTTTAATGCAAGTATAGACTTTAGATTGCTTTCAGTATTTTTTGCGGTGCTTGTTTCTTTGGTATTTGCATTTTTTGCAAGTATTTTACCGCTAAAAAAAGCTTTAAAAATCAATGTTTGTGAAAATTTAAAGGGTGAGTGATGAAAAATATTATAAAAATTTCAAATTTAAATCGTAATTTTAATGAAGTTAAAGCTTTACAAAATATCAATCTAGAAGTAAAACAAGGCGAATGGCTAGCCATTATGGGTCCATCAGGTTCAGGTAAATCAACACTTTTAAATATACTTTCTTTAATGGATACTCAAAGTAGTGGGGAGTATTTTTTAGATGATAAAGAAGTTGGAAATTTAAGTGAAGAAGAAAAAAGCGTAATTAGAAGAGAAAAAATAGGTTTGATTTTTCAACAATTTCATTTAATACCTTATTTAAATGCTTTAGAAAATGTTATGCTAGCGCAGTTTTATCACTCAAGTATAGAGCAAAAAGACGCTATAATGGCGCTAGAAAAAGTAGGGCTTTCACACAGACTTACGCATTTACCAAGCCAACTAAGTGGCGGGGAACAACAAAGACTATGCATAGCAAGAGCTTTAGTAAATGATCCTGAAATTTTATTAGCAGATGAGCCAACTGGAAATTTAGATGAGGCAAATGAAAAAAATATTCTAGAGCTTTTTTGTAAATTAAAACAAGATGGTAAAACCATAGTTTTAATCACTCACAATCCAGACTTAGCAACCTTTGCTGATAGAACTATCATTTTAAGCCATGGAGTGATGAAAAGTGAAAATTAAAAGTATAATTTTAGCTTGTTTATGTTTAGTTTTTTTAAGTGCTTGTTTTGAAAACAACAATAAAAATGGCGGTAAAATAGGCCTAAAAACACCAGAAATCGCAGCAAAAAATTTAGAAGGTGAGAAAATCAAACTAGCTGACTTTGATAATCTTATCGTTTTAACTTTTGTGGAGCAAGGTTGTGCATCTTGTTTAAAAGATTTACCACTTTTGGAAAAACTAGCTAACGAATACCCTAAAAAAATAACTATTTTAGCGCTTGATTCTATAGATAAGGGTAAGGATTTTGAAGAATTTGCTACAAAATATGATTATAAAAATATCACATTTTTACAAGATGATTTAGATATCTCATGGCAAAGATTTAGTGTTTTTGCAGTACCAACTACTTTTGTCATTAAAGATGGAGTTGTGCAAGATAAAATTATAGGAGAAAAACCATGGTCGCAACTAAAAGCTTCTATTGCTTCTTGGCTTTAATAAGCATTTTTTTCTTTAGTGCATGCTCAAATAATGAATTTCAAACCTTAAATTCAAATCAAAATTATACTTTTAAATATGATGGTTTTGAAAAAACCTTAAAAACACAAAATACAAATCAAGCTTACGCTTTATTTTTTTTCACGCAAGATTGTGGTGCATGTAATGCACAAATTCCTATGCTAAACGAGCTTTATAAAGAAAGAAACTTTCCTATTTTAGCGGTGTTAAATGGAGCTAATTCAAAAGAAGAAGCTCAAAAAATTCTTTTAGAAAAAAAGCTAGATTTGCCACTTTTATATGAAGCCAAAGCAAGTTCATTTTTGTCTAAAGCTGTGGGTGGAATTTATGGCGTGCCTGTGATAGTTTTTTATGATGAAAAAGGAAAAATAAATGAAAAATTCATCGGGCTTACCCCAAAAAGTGTTTTAGAAAACAAAATTAAATTTCTGCAATAATGTTTAAATTTTTAAAAATGTACGAATTTTAGTGCACAAGGTTTGTTAAACACCAAAGAAAATTTCAGGTTTTAATCTAAGCATTAAACAATATGCAGCCAAACTAGCTTGTTCTCTTGTGTAATTTCTATTGCCTTGTATGTGAATGCATTCTTGTAAAAAGGTTCCATCTTTATACATAGCTCCTATGTAGATGGTGCCTGCTTTGGTATTTTTATCATTTTCTTCTCCAGCTACCCCACTAAGCGCTAAAGCAAAATCACAATTTGTAGTTTTAAAAACCCCTTTTAGCATAAAATAAATACAACGATCAGAGTATTCTCCAACACTTTCTAAGGTATCATTGCTCACCCCAAGCCAAGAATTTTTCAAACGGTTAGAATAAGTCACCAAAGAACCTTCAAATACACTAGAAATTCCTGAATTTTCAGCAAATTTTGAAGCACAAAGTCCTGCGGTGCAACTTTCTGCAAAGGAAATTTTTAAGTTTTTTTCTAAAAGTTTTTTAGCTATAAATTTAATAGGATCATTCCCTAAAAATACTTTGCCCGTAAAAAGTTTAAAAACTCCCTTTAAAAAGCCTTCTAGTTTTCCATACTGACTAGTGCTTGCTCTAATACAAATGAGATTATCTAACAATGCACTTGAGCTAGTTTGAATTTCAAAAGAAGTAGTAAGTGTGTTAAGTAAGATATTTGCACTCATTTCATCTATATCTAAAAGACAAAAATAGGCATAATCAAGTTCAGGATTTTGTAAAATCATAGGCAATTTTTGCTCTATATTTATGTTTAATAAATTAATATGACATTGCTCAAAAGAGCTTAAAAAGGAATTTTTTTCACGCAAAGCTTTTGAAGGCACTAAAGTATCAGTTTCTAAGATTAAAACATCATCATTTAAGGTTGCTATGATTTTAGCTATGGTTGCATAGTATTCGCTAATGCTAAAAATGGTTATATAATTATATTCTTTAGAAAGTTTTTCAAGTAAAAAAGGAAGTTCTTTGTCAGGTTTGTTTATAAATTTTAGCTCATGAAGTTCTAAAAATTGTTTTTTGTATTCTTCTTGTATATAATGCATATAATTTTCATTGATAATAATTTCACTACCTATAATGATGATAAGATGTTTCATGATTTTCCTTTTTTTCTTGCGATTATAACAAAAAAATAAGTGCAAATTAAAAGTATTTTAAGTAGAATTTACTATTTTTAAATTTTTCAAGGTGGATTATATGGATTATAAAGATACGCTATTGCTTCCAAACACGACTTTTGCAATGCGTGCAAATTTAGCAGAGCTTGAGCCTAAGCGTTTTAGCAAGTGGTTTGAAAACAACTATGCTTATGAAAAAATGAAACAAAAAAGACAAGGGGTAAGTGAGAGTTTTACTCTGCATGATGGACCTCCTTATGCTAATGGACATTTGCATATTGGCCATGCTTTAAATAAAATTTTAAAAGATATCATCATCAAAATGCATTATTTTCAAGGTAAAAAAGTGCGTTTTACTCCGGGTTGGGATTGCCATGGTTTGCCGATAGAACAGCAAGTTGAAGTTAAACTTAAAGATAAAAAGCAAAGTTTAAGTAAAAAAGAAATTCGTGAGTTTTGTAGAGAGCATGCGAGAGAATTTGTAAATATCCAAAGAGATGAATTTAAGTCTTTGGGTGTGATTGCTGATTGGGATGAGCCATACTTGACTATGAAAAATGCTTTTGAAGCTGACATTTACAAAGCTTTATGTAAAATCGCTAAAAAAGGACTTTTGTTGGAAAGAAGCAAGCCTGTTTTTTGGAGCTGGGCTGCTAAGAGTGCGCTAGCAGAAGCTGAAGTAGAGTATGAAGATAAAGAAGATTATTCTATTTTTGTAGCTTTTGAGCTTGATAAGACTTCTCTTGAAAAGCTAGGTGTAAAAAAAGCTAAAGCAGTCATTTGGACTACCACACCTTGGACTTTACCGGCAAATCAAGCTATATCTTTAAATCCAAATGAAAAATACGTTATCACTGAAGAAGGTTATATTTTTGCTAAAGCCTTGCTTGAAAATATGATCAATAAAAATTTCACTCAAGGAAAAATTCAAAAAGAACTTTTGGGTTCTGAATTTGAAAATTTAAGTGCTATTAATCCACTCAATCAAAGAAAATCCACTCTTATTTTAGGCGATCATGTTTTAATGGAAGGCGGGACAGGGCTTGTACATACTGCACCAGGACATGGTGAGGATGATTATTATGTGTGCTTAAAATATGGCATTGAAGTGATTATGCCAGTAGATGATGGTGGGTGTTATGATGAAACACTAAGAGCTAAAGGGCTTTTGCCAGAGCATTTATTAAATGAGTTTATAGGACTTCATATTTTTAAAGCAAATGAGCGTATTTTAGAATTGCTTGGCGGAGCTTTGCTTGAAAGTTCTAAATTTATACATTCTTATCCATTTTGTTGGAGAACACATAAACCGGTTATTTATAGAGCTACAAAACAATGGTTTATCTTAATGGATGAGAAAAAATTAGATGGAAAATCTTTAAGAGAGCTAGCGCTAGAGCAGTTAAATAATGTGAAATTTTACCCAGAAAGTGGGGTAAAAAGACTTAGTTCCATGATAGAAAATCGCCCTGATTGGTGTATATCAAGACAAAGAGATTGGGGTGTGCCTATCGCATTTTTTAGAGATAAAAGCACCAAAGAAGTGATTTTTGATGATGATGTTTTAGATCATTTGGTGGGAATTTTTGAAGCAAATGGAGCTGATGCGTGGTGGGATTTAGAAATAAAAGATTTATTACCGCCAAATAGCAAATATGATCCAAATAATTTAGAAAAAGTTTATGATATTTTAGATGTTTGGTTTGATAGTGGTAGCACTTGGGAAGCAGTATTAAACTCGGCTAGATACGACGCAGGAGAATATCAAGCTTCAATGTATCTTGAAGGAAGCGACCAGCACCGTGGATGGTTTCAAAGCTCACTTTTAATTTCCACTGCGATTAATCACAAAACCCCATATAAAAACATACTTACTCATGGCTTTACCGTTGATGAGAAAGGTCAAAAAATGAGTAAATCAAAAGGCAATGTGATCTTACCTCAAAATGTAGCTAAAAATTACGGGGTAGAAATTTTAAGACTTTGGATAATGCTTAGTGATTATTCAACGGACTTAAAAATTTCAGAGAATATCTTAAAACAAGTAAGTGAGCAATATAGAAAGATAAGAAATACTATAAGATTTTTACTTGCAAATACTAATGATATGGAATTTTTAGAAACAAAAAATTTCACACTTTTAGATAAGTGGATTTTAATGCGTGCAAAAGTTGCTTTTGAAGCATGTGAAGCTGCTTTTGAAAAATATGAATTTGCAAAAGGCTTTAGTGTGCTTTTAAATTTCTTAAGTGCGGATTTAAGTGGAATTTATTTAGATGTGTGCAAAGATAGATTATATTGCAATGCAAAAGATGACACAAAGAGAGTAAGTGCGCAAAGTGCCATGGTGCTAATAGCTAGAAAACTTTTTGCGCTTTTAGCTCCAAGTCTAACTTATACCATAGATGAAGCTTTAGAGCATGCAAATGTGGCTATTAAAGAAAATGCTAAAGATGTGTTTGATTTGGTGTTAAAAAATGGCTTTGATTATGAGTATAAAATCGAAGATGATTTATTTATAAAATCAAGAGAAAAATTCTTTGAGCTTGTTGATGTATTAAAAAAAGACAAAATCATCAAATCAACTCTAGAGTTAAGCTTGCAAACAAGCGCAAATGAGTTTTTGAGTGAAGATATTGAAGAAGTAGCTGATTGGTTTATGGTAAGCTTGGTAGAAAGCTTAGATGAAAAAGAAGCTTTGAATGAGTTTAAAATAGATGATCATAGTTTTAAAATCGTACGTTCTTCGTTACACAAGTGTCCAAGATGTTGGAAGTTTTTAGCAAAAGAAGAAGAATGTTTATGTCCAAGATGTAATAGCGTGGAAAAAGCAAAAAATGTTTGAGCAAGCTTTACCTTTTAGCGTGGTAGTGATTACTTTATTAGGCTTTTTATTTATCACGCTTTTTTTGTTTTATTTGGTTAAAAAATTTAAGGATAAATAATGGTAACTTTAAAAGAAGCTTTGAAATTTTCAAATGAAGAATTAGAAAATCTAAAAAAAGAATTAAATGAAAAAGCACGCCAGCAAAAGCATTTAGGTGCTTATATAGAGCAGTTTTTAAATAAAGATTTAAGCACTTCAGGTGCTGGTGTGCCAGTAGCTATAAAAGATAATATTAGCGTAAAGGATTGGGAATTAACTTGTAGTTCTAAAATTTTACAAGGCTATGTAGCTCCTTATGATGCGAGTGCTATTGTGAATTTACGTAAAAATAATTTTGCTCCATTTGGAAGATGCAATATGGATGAGTTTGCTATGGGAAGTACGAGTGCGACTTCTTTTTATGGTAAGACTTTAAACCCACTTGATAATACCAAAGTCCCAGGTGGAAGTAGTGGAGGGAGTGCTGCTGCAGTTGCTGCGGGGATAGCTTTGGCAAGTTTGGGCTCAGATACGGGTGGTTCGGTAAGACAACCTGCTGCTTTTTGTGGTTGTATTGGGTTTAAACCAAGTTATGGAAGAGTTAGTAGATATGGTTTAGCAGCGTATTCTTCAAGTCTTGATCAAATCGGAGTTTTAACGCAAAATGTTGAAGATACTGCGATTTTGTATGATGCTATTGCAGGTTATGATGAAAAAGATAGCACAAGCGCAAACATAGCTTTTGAACCAACTGCGCCAAAACTAAATGCAAATAAAAAGCTAAAAATAGCTGTGATTAAAAACTATATAGAACAAACTAATGATGATGTAAAACAAGCCTTATTAAAAACCATAGATATGTTAAAAGCAAGTGGCCATGAGATTGTATATAAAGACTTAATGGATTCTACATTTGATGTTGCAGCTTATTATATCATAGCAGCAGCTGAAGCAAGTGCAAATTTGAGTCGTTATGATGGTGTAAGATATGGTAGAAGAAGCGAAAAATGTGATAATCTTAGCCAAATGTATGTAAATAGCAGAAGTGAGGGCTTTGGCGAGGAAGTAAAAAGAAGAATTTTACTAGGAACCTTTGTTTTAAGTAGTGGGTATTATGATGCATACTATATCAAAGCACAAAAGGCTAGAAGATTTATCAAGCAAAAATATGAAGAAATTTTAAATGATTGTGATTTGATTTTTATGCCAGTTGCTCCAAGCGTTGCTTTTGGCTTTAATGATGTTAAAACCCCTATTCAAATGTATTTAGAAGATGTATTTACTATTTCAGTGAATTTAGCAGGACTTGGTGGCATTAGCGTGCCAGTAGGAAAAAATGAAAATGGACTTAATATCTCTGCGCAGCTTATCTGTAAAGCTTACGATGAACAAACTTTGCTAGATGGCGCTTTAAGCTTAGAAGAAATTATTAAAAATAAATAAAGGAAAAATTATGAAAATCATCAAACGCGCTTTGACTTTTGAAGATGTTTTACTAGTTCCTCAATATTCTGAGGTTTTGCCTAAAGAAGTAGATATCAAAACAAAACTTACAAAAAATATTACCTTAAATATGCCTTTAATTTCAGCTGCTATGGATACGGTTACTGAGCATAGAGCAGCTATTATGATGGCAAGACTTGGTGGTATAGGGGTGATCCATAAAAATATGGATATAGCTTCACAAGTTAGAGAGATAAAAAGAGTTAAAAAAAGCGAAAGTGGCGTGATTATGGATCCTATTTACATAGGGGCTAAAGCAAGCGTTAAAGAAGCACTAGAACTCATGGCTGAATATAGAATTTCAGGAGTTCCTGTGGTAGATGAAAATAAAACCCTAATAGGAATTTTAACTAATCGTGATTTGAGATTTGAAACTAATTTTGATAATTTAGTAGAAAATGTAATGACAAAAATGCCTTTAATCACTGCTAAAAAAGGCTCTACTTTAGATGATGCAGAAAGGATTTTCTCTACTAATAAAGTAGAAAAACTTCCTATTGTAGATGAAAATAACCACTTAGAAGGCTTAATCACCATAAAAGATTTAAAAAAGCGTAAAGAATATCCAAATTCAAATAAAGATGCCTATGGAAGATTAAGAGTGGCTGCAGCTGTGGGTGTGGGTCAGCTTGATCGTGTAAAGGCTTTAGTAGAAGCTGAAGTTGATGTTATAGTAATGGATAGCGCGCATGGGCATTCTAAAGGTATTATTGATACATTAAAAGCAATTAAGGCTGAGTTTAATGTAGATGTGATAGTAGGAAATGTTGCAAGTGCAAAAGCGGTTAAAGATCTATGTGAAGCAGGTGCAGACGCTATTAAGATAGGTATAGGGCCTGGTAGTATTTGTACTACACGTATTGTTTCTGGTGTGGGTGTGCCTCAAATTTCAGCTATAGATGAATGTGCGATAGAAGCAAGTAAATACGGCGTGCCAGTAATTGCTGATGGGGGTATAAAATACTCAGGTGATATTGCAAAAGCTATTGCAGCAGGTGCAAGTAGTGTGATGATAGGTTCACTTTTAGCAGGAACTGATGAGAGTCCAGGTGAGTTATTTACTTACCAAGGAAGACAATATAAGAGCTATCGTGGTATGGGAAGCTTAGGTGCTATGCAAAAAGGAAGTTCAGATAGATATTTCCAAGAAGGTACGGCTCAAGATAAACTTGTGCCTGAAGGAATTGAAGGTAGGGTGCCTTATGTAGGAAGTATAAAAAGTGTAGTTCATCAACTTTTAGGTGGACTTAGATCTT
Organism: Campylobacter sp. LMG 7929; assembly: GCF_024723595.1. NCBI lineage: Bacteria > Pseudomonadati > Campylobacterota > Epsilonproteobacteria > Campylobacterales > Campylobacteraceae > Campylobacter > Campylobacter sp. LMG 7929. The sequence continues at coordinate 50,343 of NZ_JANQCY010000009.1, forward strand.
CTATGGGTTATGTGGGTGCAGTAGATATCAAAGCTTTCCAAGAAAGAGCTGAATTTGTAGAAATCACCGCAGCAGGATTAAAAGAAAGCCATGTGCATGATGTAACTATCACAGCTGAAGCACCAAATTACAAGGTAAGTAATTAATGGAATTTGAAGATTATATCAAACAAGCTGAGCTTTCTTTGGAAAAACTTAATGATAAAGATTTAGACCTTAAAACTTGCGTAGAAATTTATAAAGAAGGTTTAAAAAGTATCAAGCAAGCAAGAACTATGCTTGAAAACGCTAAATTAGAAATCGAGCAAGTAGATGAGTAGTGTTGTAGCTTTGCAATTTCCGACTTTGGCTTTGAGCGAATCAAGGCTTGATTATTATCTAAAAGCTGCTAAGGAAAGTGGTGCGAATTTGGTGGTTTTAGGTGAGTATGTTTTAAATAGCTTTTTTAGTGAGCTTAAGAGCATGCCAAAAAGTATGATCAAAGAACAAAGTCAAAGTAAAAAAGCAAGCTTGATAAAACTTTCTAAAAAGTATGAATTAAATATCATTGCACCGTTTATAAGTGTAGAAAATGATGGCTTAAAAAAACTATGCTTAAAAGTAAGCCCACAAAATGTAAAAGCGTATGAGCAACAAATTTTAATGCCTTATGCACACTGGAATGAAGAAAAATTTTTTAATAATAAAAAAACTGATAAACTTAAACTTTTTACTTTTACACATGAGGGCTTAAAATGTGCTTTACTTTTTGGCTTTGAAGCACATTTTGATATCTTTTGGCAAATGATAATGAAAAAAAAGATAGACTTAGTCATCATTCCTACAGCTAGTACTTTTGAAAGCAATCAAAGATGGCTAGAACTTTTAAAAACAAGAGCTTTTTTAAACTCAACAAGTATTTTAAGGGTTAATCGCATAGGTAATTTAAAGCAAGAAAATGAGTGGAAATTTTATGGAGATAGCTTTTTTATCAATGCTTTTGGGGAAGTGCAAGAACAACTTGGTGATCAAGAAGAAATGCTTGTGATAGAAGTTAGCAAAGCAAATGAAGCTAGAAATTTATGGGGTTTTGATAAGCTTATAAAAAATTATGAGGAATAATCTTTTTTAACAAGAAAATATTATTAAAGGTGTATAATGAGAAAAATTTTATTACAAATTCTTTCTTTTAGTTTTATTTTTATGGGAATTTTTGCTTTAGTTAGGTTTTTGATGATAAAAAATTTAACCAATGAAAGTGAAAATACCTTAATGGTATATGTATATGGACTAGGTCATGATATGAGAACCTTTAGTGCTATTTTTTTACCTCTATTTTTGTGTGGTTTATTTTCTTATATAAGTTTGGTTTTTAAAGATAGAAAATATCATGCTACGGGGGGGGGTAATCGCTAAATTTTATATTTATCTTTCTAGTTTTTATGTAGCTTTTATAGCTTTTGTTGTTTTAATTTCTGCGTTTATGTATTATTATTACTTTCAACTTTATGCAAGCAAAATTGATATTTTTATTTTTGGTTTAAAAGATGATAATACTAAGGCGATATTATCTATAGTTTTTTCTGATTATCCCATTATAAAAGGATTGTTATTAGCTGTAACTTTTAGCATATTTTGTTTTTATCTTAATATTAAAATTCTTAGCTTAAAACTAGAGACTATTAAAATAAAACTAGTATTTTTTGTTTTATTAAACATTTTGCTAATTTATGCTTATGTTGTAGCGCTAAGAGGACATTTTACTTATAATGCATTGAGAGCTTCAAATTATGAATTTAGCACCATAAAAGCTTTTAATGAAATTTCTACAAATCCTTTAATGGCTTTTTCATGGGCATATAAAGAGTATAAAAATCAACAAGAATTTAAAAGCGTAGATATAAAACAGCTTAATCAACTAGAAGAAAAACTTTTTCCTATGTTTGATACTACTTTGACACATCAAAATCATGCTAAAAATCATATTTATATTAACATCATGGAAAGTTTTGGTTTAAATTTAGCTGAGTTTGGCACTGAAAATACTAATCTTTTGGGAAATTTAGAAAAACATTTTGAGCAAGATATTATTTTTACTAGATTTTTATCCAGTGCAAACAATACCATAGAAAGTTTTAATCGTTTAGTTTTTTTAAGTCCAAATATTATTTCAAATGGATTGTATCAAAAAGAAAAATTAGTCTTTACACCTTTGCAAATTTATAAAAATGCAGGATATAAAATAGTTTTTGTTTATAGTGGTAATGCTTCTTGGTATAATCTTGGCAATTATTTTAAAAATCAAGGTGTAGATGAAGTTATAGATGAAAATACACTGATGCAAGATTTTCCACAAGCTAAAAAAACAAAACACAAATACGGTATAGCTGATGAGTTTATGTATAAAAAAATATATTCTATATTTGAAAATGCTAAAAATCCTACGCTAGTTATTTCTCTTAGTATTTCCACTCATAGACCTTATATACACAAAAGCAAAACACGACTTATCGATGAGAATGCTTTAGATGAAAAAATATTAAGTCAATTTATTATCAGTGATTTTATAGGTGCTTTAAATGCTTATGCGTATGCAAATGATGAATTTGGAAAATTTTTAGATCGCATAAAAGAAAGTAGTTTTGGGGAAAATATTATTATTGCTGCTACAGGTGATCATAGATTTAGAGATATTAAAATGGATATAAAATCCCAAAAAGCTTTTGCTTATAGTGTACCTTTTTATTTATATCTTCCAAAGTATTTAAAAAATGATATTTATTATGATAAAAATCGTGTGGGTTCGCATAAGGATATTTTTCCAACGCTTTATAATCTTACTCTTAGTGATACAAAATATTTAAGTTTAGGAGGAAGAGATATATTAGCACCTATAAAAAACGAAAAGCTAGAATTTGGTTTTAATGAGCTTGTTTGGATTGATCAAAATGGAGTGTATGATGGAAATAATGGTTATTATTTTGAAAATAATACTAGTATAAAAGATACAAATAAGGCTTTTGAGTTAGATTTATATCATAAAAATTTTTCAAAAAATTATAAAGACTTGTTTCAAAAGCAATTAAATTATAGACTAATTAATCTTAAAACATCAAACAATGGTGATTAGATTTTATTTATAAAGATTTTTTATATTTTATTTTTAGTAAATAAATGATAAAATTTTGCCTTAAATTTTCAAAAAATTTGAGGCAAGAATGCAAAAAATTCATTTTATAGGTATAGGTGGTATTGGAATTTCAGCTTTGGCGAGATTTTTAAAAGAACAAGGCTTTAAGATTAGTGGTTCTGATATCAAAGAAAGTAAAATCACAAAAGAATTAGAAAAAGAAGGCATAGATATAAAAATTCCTCATCATAAAGACAATGTTAAAGATGTGGATTTAGTGGTGTATTCAGCTGCTATTAAAGAAGATAATGAAGAATTAACTAGCGCAAAAAAGCAAAACATCACAACACTTTCAAGAAAAGAAGCCTTGCCTATGATTTTAAAAGACAAAAGAGTTTTTGCAGTTGCGGGAGCTCATGGCAAAAGTACAACTTCAAGCATTTTAGCAAGCTTGATAGAAGCTTCTGTGATTATTGGCGCAGTGTTAAAAGAAAGTGGCACTAATATGCTTTATAAAGAAAGTGAAAATCTCATCTTTGAAGCTGATGAGAGTGATAGTTCTTTTTTAAACTCAAATCCTTATTTAGCTATAGTGACTAATGTTGAAGCAGAACATTTAGATCATTATGGAAATGATCTTGCAAGATTGCATAAAGCTTATGAAGAATTTTTGCATTTGTCTAAAATTCAAGTGATTAATGCTGAAGATGAGTTTTTATCAAGTTTAAATTTAAATAACGCTAAAAAACTTTACCCAAACAAAGATATCACAAATATTTATATGAAAGTAGAAAATTTTAAGCCAAAAACTTATTTTACACTTAAAGATTTAGGTGAATTTAGTGTTTTTGGTATGGGTGAGCATGTAGCGATGGACGCTGCTTTAGCTATTTTGGCTGCGAGTGAATTTATAAATATAGAAGAGCTAAAAACTAAGCTTTTAAAATACCAAGGCATTAAAAAAAGATTTGATATTTTATTTGCAAATGAAAACATGGCTTTGATTGATGATTATGGACATCATCCAACAGAAATCAAAACCACACTTAAAGCAGCAAATGAGTATGCAAGGCTAGCTGGATATGAAAAAATCATAGCTATTTTTGAGCCTCATCGTTATACGCGTTTAAGTGCAAATATAGAGTATTTTAGTGAAGTTTTAGCAAATGTTGATGAGCTTTATATTTTACCTGTGTATGCAGCAGGGGAAACTAAAATAGAGATTAATATGCAAAAATACTTTCCAAAGGCTAAATTTATAAAAGAAATCAAAAGAGAAGAAAATGCTATTTATCTTGATGATGAGTTGATTGAAAATGGTTTGGTAATAGGCTTTGGTGCGGGAGATATTAGCACAAAGCTCAGGGGAAAGTATGTTTAAGATTTTTTTATATATCTTAGCTTTTTTTGCGATTTTACTTTTTTTCATTTTTTTGCGTAAAAAAATAGGTAAGATTAGTAATTATCTTTTGATTTTAGTGTTGATTTTAATGATTGCTTTTGCGATTAAATTTGAGTTAAGTGCCACAAGAAGTGGGGTTTTAAAAAAAGAAACACTCAATGCGTTTTTACAAGGACAAAGTCTAATTTGTAAAGATATTAATGTCACCAAAGAGTATTTTAACTTCGAGCATGGAACACAAAGTTTTATTTCAAATGGCAAAAATAAACAATTTAAAGCCTATGTTTTTGATATAAAAGATTGCAAGGTAGATAAATAATGCAAGGGCAATTTTTTAAAAAGCTAGATTTAGATGGCTATATAGAAGACTTTAGAGGACTTTTTGCAAGAGATAAAGAAATTTTTTTACAAGGTGATAGCAAGCTTCATTATAAAAGGATTAATGAGCTTTCGCTGATAGATTTTAATCCCCCGCCTATGATAGATGAGCTAAATAGTGCTTTAACTCATCTTAGCAAGCAAGGAATTTTACATTTAAGCCAAAGCTTTGAATTTATTAAAATCTGTATGTATTTTAGATACTTAAAGGGCTTAAAATTTGAAGAAAGCTTAAAAGAATGGCTTTTAAAAATAGAAATTCCACAAGCTATTTTAGAGCTTTTTGAGTATTTTGATGAAAAGGGTGAGATTAAAGAAAGTGTTGATGAAAGACTTGTTAATCTAAATTTAGCTTTAAAGATGAAAAAAGAAAGCTTGGTAGCTGAGTTTAAAAAACTTACCTATACTAAAAATCTTAGTGCGTATTTGATCGATACACAAATCCATCTTATCAATGGTATGGAAGCCTTGCTTTTACGCGGTGGATTTAATCATGTCTTAAAAGCAAAAATCATAGGTAGAAGTAGTGGTGGTGGATTTTATGTGGTGCCTTTGAGTGTAGAAAAAATCCAAAGTCAAATAGACGAAATCAAAGATGCCAAAGAAGAAATTTTTTATGAGTATGCTAAAAAAATCAGCTTAGTTTTTTATAAAAATTTGATGTTTTTGAAATTTATTAATAATGCTTTTGATTTATTTGATCATTATAGCGCTAGAGTTTTGATGGCTAAAAAACATGATTATGAGTTTGTTTTAGCTGATAGTTCTAATAATTTAAGCTTATACAACTTCGCACATCCAGCTTTAAAAAATGCAAAAAGTGTTAATATAGAGTTTAATAAAAAAGTTTTAATCATCACGGGTGTAAATGCAGGTGGTAAGTCTATGCTTTTAAAAGGAATTTTAAGTGCAGCTTTACTTGCAAAGCATTTACTTCCTATGGGAATTAATGCACAAAAAAGCCAAATAGGCAATTTCAAAGAATTTGATGCGATTTTAGAAGATCCACAAAATGTAAAAAATGATATTTCTACTTTTGCAGGAAGAATGTTGCATTTTTCTAAGCTTTTGGGTAAGAAAAATGTTTTATTAGGGGTTGATGAGATAGAGCTTGGAACAGATTTTGAAGAAGCAGCGTGTTTATATACTGAGCTTATTTCTAAGCTTTTAGAACAAGATAATAAAATCATCATCACAACCCATCATAAACGCCTTGCTATGCTTTTAGCCAAAAATTCACAAGTAGAACTCATCGCTGCTTTGTATGATGAGGAATTATCGCGCCCAAAATATGAGTTTTTAAAAGGTACTATAGGCAAATCTTATGCATTTGAAACGGCTTTAAGATATGGCATAAGTGCAAATTTGGTACAAAATGCTAAAAAGCTTTATGGAGAAGATAAAGAAAATTTAGAAGAAATGGTAAGTAAAAATATCAATCTTGAACTTTCTTTACGCAAAAAAAATGAAGAGTTTGAGAAAAAAGAAGCTAAGGTAGATGAAATTTTACTTTCACTAAAAGATCAAAAAGAAAAAAATGAGCAAGAATTTAAAAAGCTTGTTTCTAATTTAGAGCTTAAATATCACAAAGCCATAGAAGAAGCTAAAAAAACGATAAATCTAAAAGATATCAAAGAAAAACAAAGAAGTTTAAACAAAGCCAATGAGCTTAAAAAAAGCATTGTTTTACCAAGTATGGAACAAAATGAAGAACTTAGAGTTGGGGATTTTGTAAAATATGAAAAAATCAAAGGTAAAATCACAGCTATTTCAAAAAATGATGCGATGATTCAAAGCGATGGTTTAAGTTTGCGTGTGCCTTTAAAGCTTCTTAAAAAAAGCAATCAAACCCCTACACAAAAGGTAAAATCAAGTGTTAATGTAACCCGCCCAAGTGCTTTAAATATGACTTTAGATTTACACGGCTTAAGAAGTGATGAGGCGCTTGAAAGATTAGATAAATTTATTTCTGATGCTTTGATGGTGGGTTTTGATGAGGTGATAGTTTATCATGGTATAGGCACAGGAAAATTAGCTTTTGCGGTAAAAGAGTTTTTAAAAGCTCACAAAAGTGTAAAAAGCTTTAATGACGCGCCAATTAATCAAGGTGGTTTTGGTGCTAAGGTGGTTAAGCTTTAAGTAAAATTATAGTAAAACCTTTAAAACAATAATGAGGTTTATTAAATGAAACAAGTGATGATTTTAAGTGGAGCAGGTTTATCCGCTCCAAGTGGTATAAAAACTTTTAGAGCTAATGGTGGGCTTTGGGAAGAGCATGATGTAATGGAAGTTTGCTCAGCAACTGGCTTTAGAAAAAATCCTAAAAAAGTTTTGGAATTTTATAATAAAAGAAGAAAAGAACTAGCTGGTGTTAAGCCAAATCACGCACATAAATTCATCGCTTTATTAAAACAAAAATTTCCAAAACAAATTAGTATTTTAACGCAAAATGTAGATGATTTGTTAGAGCGAGCAGGTTGTGAAGAAGTGGTGCATTTGCACGGTTTTTTACCTGAACTTAGGTGTTTAGAGTGTGAAAATATTTTTAACATAGGCTATGAAAGTAGTGATGGTAAAATTTGTCCTAAATGTCAAAGCAAAAGTGTAAGGCACAATATCGTGATGTTTGAAGAAATGGCGCCAAATTATAAAATTTTATATGAAAAATTACAAAATTGTGATTTATTTGTATGTATAGGCACAAGTGGGCAGGTTTTACCCGTGGGAGAGTATGCAAGAGTATGTAAGCAAAGTATATTAAATAATCTTGATGAGGATAAATATTTAGAAAGTAATTTCACAAAAGTTTATATAGAAGATGTTTGCACGGCTATTGATAAAATCAAAATCGATATAGAAAATTTCTTGGAAGCAAAATGCTAGAAGTAATCTTACAAGGCATAATTTTAGGTATGGGTGTGTCTGTGCCTTTTGGGCCTGTGAATATTTTGATCTTAAATACTGCTTTATCTTCTTTTAAAAATGCTTTTTGCGTTGGGCTTGGCGCTTTAAGTGCTGATATTCTTTTTTTGATTTTGATTAATCTTGGGCTTTTAAGCTTTGCAAATAATGAATTTTTTTATAAAATACTAGCTGTTTTTGGCTTTTTCTTTTTGAGTTTTATGGTATTTTTAATGCTAAGAAAAATAAGAAAAGTCGATCTTAACAAGGTAAATAAAACACATCCTTTAAAAGGTTTTAGTAAAGGATTTTTCTTAAATGTTACAAATCCTTATGTTATAGGCTTTTGGGTGAGTGTAGCAGGGCTTAGTATGCAGAGTAAAAACTCTTTTGCTTTGCTTTTTGGTTTGGTGGGTTTTATTGTATTTTGGATTTTTACTCTATCGTTTTTTGTGTCTAAATTTAAAGCCCTTGTAAGAAATAAACATATATTTTATATCAATCTTTTTTCAGCATTTATTTTAGAGTATTTTGCTCTTTCTATGCTGTATAAAGCTTTTATAGGATAAAACATGCAAGTAGTTGAAATTTTTAAAGAATTAAGTAAATTTAAATCCATCACTCCAGATGATGATGGAGCATTAAATTATATCGCAGTGGAGTTAAGTGATTTTGAAGCTTTTTTTATAGAAAAAGAAGGTGTGAAAAATCTTTTGCTGACTAAAAAATTTAGCGATGATGGGGAACATTTGGCTTTTGGTGGGCATGTGGATGTAGTGCCTGCGGGAGAGGGTTGGAGTAGTGATCCTTTTGAGCCTTTAGAAAAAGATGGGTTTATTTATGTAAGAGGCGCGCAAGATATGAAAAGTGGTGTGGCTGCTTTTATGTGTGCGGTTAAGGAAGTGGAAAATTTCAAAGGAAGAATTTCGCTGATTTTAACAAGTGATGAAGAAGGCGAGGCTAAATTTGGCACGCTTGAAGTGCTTAAATTTATGCAAGAAAAAGATATGCTACCTGATTTTGCTGTGGTTGCTGAGCCAACTTGTGATAAAAAATTTGGAGATAGTATTAAAATAGGGCGTCGTGGTTCTATCAATGCAAAATTACTTATCAAAGGCAAGCAAGGTCATGTAGCATACCCGCAAAAATGCATTAATCCTGTGCATAATTTTGCTTCTGCTTTGAAATTTTTAGCAGGTTTTGATCTTGATCCAGGCGATGAGGTATTTGCACCATCTAAAATTGTTATTACTGATATACGCGGTGGTATGGAAGTGTGCAATGTAACTCCAAATGATTTAAAATTGATGTTTAATGTAAGAAATTCTCCACAAACTAGCTTAGAAGATGTAAAAGCTTATGTAGAAAAGACTTGTGAAGGACTTGATTATGAATTAAGCATAAATCAAAGCTCAAAGCCTTTTTTAACACAAAGTGATTCTAAAATCGTACAAAAACTAAATGAGAGCGTACAAAAAATCACTCAAATAGTGCCAGAACTTAACACCAAAGGTGGCACAAGTGATGCAAGATATTTTGCTGAGTTTGGTGTGAAGGTAGTAGAATTTGGCGTGTGTAATGATAGAATTCACGCCATTGATGAGAGAGTGAGTATAGAAGAACTTGAAAAATTGTATTTAGTTTTTAAAGATTTATTAGAGAATTTTAACTAGGAAAAAACATGGATATAATAGGAATTTAGAGTAGCCTCTCATTTAAGAGTACCTTGCAGCTACCGGCAAGTTAGCCCTCTAAACTTCTAAAATTATATCATTAATTTTTTAAAATGGAATTAATAGGAAATAAAATGTCTTTTGAGCTTGATGTAAGTAGCTATGAAAAAATAGAAAAGCTATTTATCAATTTTAAATTAAAATGTGATTTTAAATTTAGAATGATAAAAGGGATCAATGTTTTGCATTTTGGATATTTGTGGGGAGCTTGCAAAGAAGCACAAAAGATTCTAGAAAAAAATCAAAAATGCGAAGATTTGTTTGAGCTAATTATGAAAATTTATTCCAAAAGACGTAAAAATCATCAAGCAAATTTTTTACTTTTACAATGTTATGAAAATGCTCTAAGAAGTACTTTAGCAGTAAAAATAGCAAATTTGTATAATAAGTTGGATGATGATTGGTTTAAATCTAGTGAAGAAGTTTTTAATCCTGCTTTAAAAAATCTTTTAAAAAAAGTTAAAAAGAGATGTCAAAAAATAGATGAATATAATAGTACTTGGCAAATTTTTGATGATTTTTGTTTGATTGATTTAGAAGAGATATTGATAGATCATTGGAGTGAATTTGCTTATATATTTAAAGATAAAAAAATATATAAAAATCAAGTCTTACCAAGTTTTGGCACCAAAGAGCATCTTAAGACAAAACTAAGTCAAATAAGAAAAGCTAGAAACGAAACCTACCATAATAAACCTACAAAAATAAAATTTAAAAAAGATTTGGAAATTTTACTTTTGAGACTTGGTTATAATTTAGAAGATGCTATTGATATTGGAGAGATAAAAGAAGCTATTATTTTAAGATTTAATTATAATAATGCAAGCGAGTAAGTATTTTAAGTAAAATAAATAAAGGTTTTAAATGATTATCAATGGACAAAAGCTTGAGTTAAAAGAGCTTAGATTTATGGATTATGTTAAAGAAAAGCAATTGAAAATAGAATTTATTGCCTTAGAATTAAACGGAGAAATTATCCCAAGGGATAAATTTGAAAATTTAATTTTAAAAGAAAATGATAAAGTAGAGATTGTTACTTTTGTAGGTGGTGGTTGATGAGAATTAAATTTAATGGTAGTATGATAGACACGCATTTTAAAAACACTTTGGAATTTTTTCAAAGTGTGAGTAAAAATGAAAATGATGTATGGATAATCAATGGTTTTGCGACAAAAGAAAGTTTGGAGCTAAAAGAAAATGATGAGCTTTTTTGTATAGAAAAAAATACTTTACCATCATATGAAGCTCTTGATGCTATGATGAGAGCAAGACATACTCCAAAGCTTCATGATAAACTCAAAAAGGCAAGTGTAGCAGTGTGTGGGCTTGGTGGGCTTGGATCGCATATAGCTATAAATTTAGCAAGAAGTGGGGTTGGTAGGCTTCATTTGATTGATTTTGATGTGGTGGAGCCAAGCAATCTTAACCGCCAAGCTTATATGGTGGAAGATTTGGGTAAATTTAAGGCTGAAGCTTTAAAAGATCAAATCGCTAAAATTAATCCTTTTATAGAAGTATTTGCACAAGTTTTAAAAATAGAAAAAGAAAATATAGCCGAACTTTTTACAAATGATGATATTGTTTGCGAAGCCTTTGATAGTGCAAAATATAAAGCTCTTTTAGCACAAAATTTTCACCAACATTATCTTCAAAAAACATTAATTTGTGCTTCTGGCTTAGCAGGATATGGCGATAGCAACAGCATACAAACAAGAAAAATCGCAAAAAACTTTTATGTTTGCGGTGATTTAAAAAACGAGGCAAAGGTAGGCAATGGACTTATGGCACCGCGTGTAAATATTTGCGCAGGACATCAAGCAAATTTAGTTTTAGAACTTTTAGCGAGCGAGTAATGGAAAAATTAAAAATAGGAAAATATGAGTTTAATTCTAGGTTTATTTTAGGTTCTGGGAAATTTTCTTTTGAGCTTATAAAATCAGCCATTGAAGAAGCAAAAGTTGAGATTATCACCTTAGCTTTGCGTAGGGTAAATGATAAAGGCATAGAAAATATACTTGATTTTATCCCAAAGCATATTAAGCTTTTACCAAATACTTCAGGTGCAAGAAATGCTAATGAGGCATTGCGTATAGCAAGACTTGCAAGAGAGCTTGGTTGTGGAGATATGATTAAGGTTGAAGTAATTAGCGATAGTAAATATTTATTACCGGATAATTATGAAAGTATAAAAGCAGTAGAACTTTTAGCAAATGAGGGTTTTACACCTTTGGTTTATATGTATCCTGATTTATATGCAGCACGTGCTATGGCTAATGCAGGAGCTGCTGCTATAATGCCTCTTGGAGCTCCTATAGGAAGCAATAAAGGCTTAAAAACTAAAGAATTTATACAAATTTTACTTAATGAAATTAGCTTGCCTATTATAGTAGATGCGGGCATAGGAAATCCCGCACAAGCTTGTGAAGCCATGCAAATGGGAGTAAGTGCAGTGATAGCAAATACTGCCATAGCTCAAGCTAAAGATGTATCAAAAATGGCAAAGGCTTTTGCTTTAGCTATAGAGGCAGGATATAATGCGTATTTAGCAGGCATAGCAAATGAAAGCACGCCAAGTGCAAGCTCGCCTTTGAGTGGTTTTTTAAGAGATTAAAATGCAAAAATATCCTCATATGCAAAGTATTGAAAGTGAAATTTCAACTAAGGTTTTAAAAGAAGTTGAAAATTTTGATGAAAGTAAATTTAGCGCTTTTGATGTAAAACAAGCTTTAGCTAAAGATTATCTTAACTTAGAAGATTTAAAAGCCTTGCTTTCAAGCACAGCGGAAGATTTTATAGAAGATTTGGCGCAAAAATCAAGCAAGATTACTCAAAAATATTTTGGAAATTCCATTTTGCTTTTTACACCTTTATATCTTTCTAATTTTTGCAATAGCAAATGCACTTATTGTGGGTTTCAAAAAGGAAATAACATTAAAAGAGCTAAGCTAAATGAGGCTGAAATTCACAAAGAAATGCAAGAGATTAAAAAAAGTGGTTTGGAAGAAATTTTACTCTTAACGGGTGAGGACAGGGAGTATGCTAGCGTAGAATATCTTGCCAAAGCTTGTGAGATAGCAAAAGAGTATTTTAAGGTCGTTGGGATTGAAGTTTATCCTATGAATGTAGATGAGTATGCATTGCTTCATGAGAAGGGTTGCGAATATGTAAGTGTTTATCAAGAAACTTACAATCAAAAAACTTATTCTAAAATTCATATTGAAGGTGAAAAAAGTGTATTTGAGTATCGTTTTCATGCGCAAGAGCGAGCGTTAAAAGCTGGTATGAGAGGGGTTGCTTTTGGAGCTTTACTTGGTATAGATGATTTTAGAAAAGATGCTTTTGCTACGGCATTGCATGCGTATTTTTTACAGCAAAAATACCCTCATGCTGAAATAGCTTTGTCTATCCCTAGATTAAGACCTATTATTAATAATAAAAAAATTCATCCAAAAGATGTAAGTGAAACAAGACTTTTGCAAGTTTTATGTGCTTATAGATTGTTTTTACCTTTTGCAGGTATTACGATTTCTACGCGTGAAAGAGCAGGATTTAGAGACGGGGTTATTAAACTTGGAGCTACTAAAATGAGTGCAGGTGTGAGCGTGGGAGTAGGTGAGCATCAAGGCGATAAAAAAGGTGATGATCAGTTTCAAATTAGTGATATGCGTAGTGTTGATGAGGTTTTAGTTATGTTAAAAAATGCAAATTTGCAAGCTATAATGAGCGATAGTATTTATGTGGGATAAAAAAGTCATTGCTATTAGCGATAGTCAAAACACACAAGAAGATTTTTTAAATTTTATTGAAAAACTAAGCCAAAGTAGTATTGATGCTTTAGTGCTTAGAGAAAAACATTTAGATGAGTTAGAATACGCTAAATTAGCCAAAGAAGTATTAAAAATTTTTAATAAAACTCAAAAGATTTGCTTTTTGCATTATCATTATGAAGTTTGTTTAAAATTAAATCATCAATTTTTTCATGCTCCTTTATTTGTTTTACAAAATTGCCTACAAAGCTATAAAAAATTTGAGCTTTTGGGTACTTCCATCCATTCTAAAGAAGAATTAGATTTAGCTTATAAGCTTAAAGTAAGTCATACTTTTTTTGGACATGTATTTGAAAGCTCTTGTAAGGCTGATTTAGCTCCAAAAGGTATTAAGAATTTAAAAGATTTGTTAGAAGTTTCAAAAATACCCATTTATGCCATAGGTGGCATAAATACTCAAACTATAAACCACTTAAAAGATTTAAATTTAGCAGGTGTGTGTATAAGAGAAGCTTTGTATAAAAGTGAAAATGTAAAAAAATATATTTTAAGATGTAAAGACCTTTTAGTCCAAAAGGACTAAAAGATTATAACCAGAAGAAATATGCAATTATTGCAAGGCTAATTGAACAGAATATATTTAGTATGATTCCTACTCTTACCATTTCTTGTTGTTTGATATGACCAGTACCAAAAACTATAGCATTTGGTGGTGTAGCAACTGGTAGCATGAAAGCACAAGAAGCGCCAATAGCAATAATTAAAGCAAGTCCTAAAGCAGGAACACCTAAAGTATCTGCTATAGAGATAAACAAAGGCACAAGCAAGGCTGCTGAAGCAGTATTTGAGGTAAATTCTGTTAAAAATACTATAAAAAATGCTATGATTAAGCCTATAACAAATAAATGTCCATTTTCTATAAATGAAATAATGGTGTCAGCCATAACCTTGCTAGCACCTGAATCTTTTAATACTACACTTAGAGTAATACCTCCACCAAAGAGCATTAACACGCCCCAATCAGTATTTTTTTGTACATTTTTCCAATCAATTACTTTAAATGCACATACTAAAACAGCTGCAAGCAAGGCAATAATTGCATCAAGATTTGCTATTTTATGTCCAAAAATACTTGTGATGATAGGACCTATATTGCCACTAAAAATCCAAGATAGAGCAACCACTAAAAAGATTACTAAAGTAATGATTCTAGGTCTTGTAAGTTCTATATTTTCAGTGTGTAAATCAACTTGTAGATTAAATTTAGGTTTAAACATAAAATACAAAATTAAAATCATTGCAGGTAAAAAGATTAAAACAATAGGAATACCATATTTTAACCATTGTGCAAAGCTAATGTGTAATTGAGTAGCAACAATAGCATTTGGTGGGGTTCCTACTATAGTGCCTATACCACCTATACTCGCGCTAAAAGCTATGCCTAAAAGAATGAAAACATAAGTATTTCTATCTTTTTGTGGATCAAGTGAAGCTAGCATGCCTATAGCAAGCGGAAGCATCATGGCTGCGGTTGCAGTATTGCTCATCCACATAGATAAAAATGCAGTAGTGATAAAAATATATAAACTTGATAAACCTAAATGTCCTTTTGCCAGGGTTAAAATTTTATGCGCAATTAGCTTATCTAGTTTTTGATGATGCATGGCTGCTGCTAGAGCAAAACCACCAAAAAATAAAAAGATATTAGAATCAGCAAAGCCTGTTAAAGCCTTAGCAGTAGGTAATAATCCTAAGATGGCTGCTAAAACAGGTACTAAAATAGCTGTAATAGTAACATGCAAAGCTTCGCTAAGCCACAATATAGCGATAAAGATCAACAGGGATAATCCTTGGTTTACCTTAGTTTCGCCAAAAGGGGAGAAATAAAGCAAGGCGATAAATAACACTAAATCAGCAATAACTATAAGTGTTTTTGTGTTTGAACTCATTTAACAACTCCTTTAAAATATTGTAGTTTTGTAACATATTCTAAATGAATTTTCTTTTAAATATTAATTTTTATATAATTTTTTTTTACAAAATTATTTTTGTGTGAAAAAAAGTAATTTTTAGTAAAATTCATTTGTTTTTGGTATAATTTTTGCTGATTAAAAATCATCTTAATCAAAAAGATGATTGCTTTTAAGGAAAGATAATGTTTAAAAAAATGTTCGTATGTATTTTAGCTTTGTTTTTTGGCGCTTGTGCTGTAAACCCTAAAAATCAAGGTGTAGCTAAGGTTAATGAAGTTATAAAAATCCAAGCACAGTGTTATAATCCTTCTGATTCTAAAGCATATGAAGCAAAAATTAAAGGTCTTGTGTATATTAGTGATGTAGGACTTAAGTATTGTACAAATAAAAGAACAATTGATAAAAGTGCTTCTTTGAAAAAAGTTTATATTCATAGAGTGTATGATTTAAATGAGAATTTGAAATATTCTTCTTCTAATGGAAATAATTATTATATTAATGAAAATTTTAACTACTATTTTTATGTGTTTTTAAAAGAAGAATTAGAAAATAGAGGTATAGTAGTGGTTGAAAATACACAAGATTCTCCTTATGTTTTAAGAGTAGATTTAAGTTTTAATGATTTTTATTCTAAATTTGATTCTAATTCTTTATTTTCAATTATTGCTAGTCAGCTAACATTAAAAGATATTAACACTAATAAAACTATTAACATTAAAACTAAACAAGAAGTTAAAGGTTTTTATAATATTAAAGATTTGCCTTTCTTCACTCAGCTTCTTATAAAGCAAGTAGCTAATAAATCTGCAGATATTATCAGCTCTTTGTGAGGTGTTTTAGTTGCCATGGATTTTCCTTTGCGAGCTTTTGTCCAGCTTGCAAGGAAGAGCTTTTAGAATATTCTTTAGGTATAAGAGAACTTGATAAAGGTTTTAAGGTTTATTATTTTTATCAATATGAACAAATTAAACATCTAATTTATTTTAAACACAAATTTCAAGGATATTTTGTTTTAAATGCGCTTGCAAAATTAAGTTTTGCTAAATTTAAAGATTTTTTTCAACCCTCTTGTAAAATTAATGCCATAGCCTTGGATGATAAAACATATAAAAACTACTCTCATACTGCTATTTTAACCAAACATTTAAAAACTCAATTTATAAAACCCATGTATCATGCTTTGCAAGCTAATTCAGAATTTAAATATAGTGGAAAAAGTTTGCAATTTCGTAAAGATAATAAAAGATCTTATAAGCTTTTAAAGTGTCCAAAATATCCTGTGATTTTAGTAGATGATGTTGTAACTACGGGATTAAGTTTGCTTGAAGCAAGAGAGTTTTTAGAAAAAAATAACATCGAAGTACTTTTTGCTTTAGTTTTAGCTAATGCAAAAGAATAATCTGCTAAAATATAAAGATTAATTTTAAGGATTTTTATGGAAAATATTTTTACTAAAGATTCAGATATTGAAAATATAGATATAGAAAGTTCTATAAAGAGTAGTTATTTAGATTATTCTATGAGTGTTATTATAGGCCGTGCTTTACCTGATGCTAGAGATGGGCTTAAACCTGTTCATAGAAGAATTTTATATGCTATGAATGATTTAGGTGTTGGAAGTCGTAGTGCGTATAAAAAATCAGCGCGTATAGTGGGTGATGTTATCGGTAAATACCATCCACATGGTGATACAGCTGTATATGATGCTTTAGTAAGAATGGCACAAGATTTTTCTATGCGTTATCCAAGCGTAGATGGGCAAGGAAACTTTGGTTCTATTGACGGTGATGGTGCTGCTGCGATGCGTTATACTGAAGCTAGGATGACGATTTTAGCTGAAGAACTTTTGCGTGATATAGAAAAAGATACAGTTGATTTTATACCAAATTATGATGATTCTATGAGTGAGCCTGATGTTTTACCTGCTAGGGTGCCAAATTTATTACTTAATGGTTCAAGTGGTATTGCAGTAGGTATGGCTACCAATATTCCTCCGCATAGCTTAAATGAGCTTATTGATGGTTTGCTTTATTTAATTGATAATAAAAATGCAAGCTTAGAAGAAATAATGCAATTTATCAAAGGCCCTGATTTTCCAACCGGTGGTATTATCTTTGGTAAAAAGGGTATTATAGAAGCTTACCGCACAGGTCGTGGTAGGGTAAAAGTAAGAGCAAAAACCCATATTGAAAAAAGAGCTAATAAAGATATTATTGTAATAGATGAACTTCCTTATCAAACCAATAAAGCAAGATTGATAGAGCAAATTGCTGAACTTGCTAAAGAAAAACAAATCGAAGGCATTGCTGAAGTTAGAGATGAGAGTGATAGAGAAGGAATTCGCGTAGTAATTGAGTTAAAACGCGATGCTATGAGCGAGATTGTGTTAAATAATCTTTTTAAATCTACCACTATGGAAAGCACTTTTGGTGTGATTATGCTTGCTATACATAATAAAGAACCAAAAGTTTTTTCTTTAATTGAACTTTTAAATTTATTCTTAAATCATAGAAAAACTGTAATTATTAGAAGAACTATTTATGAGCTGCAAAAAGCTAGAGCTAGAGCGCATATTTTAGAAGGTTTAAAAATTGCACTAGATAATATTGATGAAGTGATAGCTTTGATTAAAAACTCTCCTGATAATCCAACGGCTAAAAATTTATTAATGCAAAAATTTGGCTTAAGCGAGCTTCAATCTAATGCGATTTTAGATATGAAATTAGGTCGTTTAACAGGACTTGAAAGAGAAAAAATCGATAATGAATTAAGAGAATTATTAGCAGAAATAGAGAGGCTTGATCAAATTTTAAAAAGCGAAATTTTGCTTGAAAATTTAATCAAAGATGAGTTGAAAGAAATCAGAACAAAATTTGATGTACCAAGAATTACTCAAATTGAAGATGACTATGATGATATTGATATAGAAGATTTAATACCAAATGAAAATATGGTAGTTACTATCACTCATCGTGGCTATATTAAGCGTGTTCCAAGTAAGCAATATGAAAAACAAAAACGCGGTGGTAAAGGCAAGGTCGCGGTTACAACTTATGATGATGATTTTATAGAAAGTTTCTTTACGGCAAATACACATGATACCTTGATGTTTGTTACTGATCGTGGACAGCTTTATTGGCTTAAGGTTTATAAAATTCCTGAAGGAAGTAGAACTGCTAAAGGCAAAGCTGTGGTTAATCTCATTAATCTACAAGCAGATGAAAAAATCATGGCAATTATTCCAACCACTGATTTTGATGAGAGCAAATCATTGTGTTTCTTTACTAAAAATGGTATCGTAAAACGCACAAATTTAAGTGAATATCAAAACATCAGAAGCGTGGGTGTAAAAGCGATTAATCTAGATGAAAATGATGAACTTGTTACTGCAATTATCGTAGCAAGGGATGAAAATGAAATTGTAAATATAAATACAGACGAAAACTTAGAAGCAGAAGATAATCTGGAAATTGAAACAAATGAAAATAGCGAAGAGCTTGAAATTGTTAGTGGTAAAATGCTTTTTGTAGTTACTAAAAAAGGTATGTGTATTAAATTCCCACTTGCTAAAGTTAGAGAGATTGGCCGCGTAAGTAGAGGGGTGACTGCGATTAAATTTAAAGAAAAAGATGATGAAGTTGTGGGTGCTGTTGTTATAGAAAATGACGCTCAAGAAATCTTAAGCGTAAGCGCAAAAGGTATAGGTAAGCGTACTGATGCAGGTGAATATAGACTTCAAAGTAGAGGTGGTAAGGGTGTAATATGCATGAAACTTACTGCTAAAACAAAAGATTTAATCGGAATAGTCATAGTCGATGAAAGTATGGATTTAATGGCATTAACAAGCAGTGGTAAGATGATACGCGTTGATATGCAAAGTATTAGAAAAGCAGGTAGAAACACAAGTGGTGTAATTGTTGTTAATGTGGAAAATGATGAAGTGGTAAGCATTGCTAAATGTCCTAAAGAAGAAGATGAGGAATTAGATGCTGAAACTAATATGGATTTAAATTTAGAATAGTAAAATTCTGGAATGCTTTTTGCTATCTTAAATAATATCAAATAAATTGAAGGTGTAAAAATGAAAAAAGTTATTTTTATGTTTTGTTTGGCTTTAGGTTTTAGTGCGTGTGCACTAGATCAAAGAGGTACGAAACCTGCTCAAGCTCAAGCTACTCAAGCTGCAAGTTCTGATGTTGTAGTTCAAAAAGTAGACAAAGATGATGTGCGTAATATCATTAGAGAAGAAAAAATGCTTGCAAATGATACAAGCACAGACAATGATTTAACTTTTACAGCAGTGGGTGAGGGTATTGCTCCTTTAAATACAGTTTCTGTTGGTCAAGCTTTGGCTTTAGCTAAAAGAGCAGCAATCACTGATGCTTATAGACAATTAGCTAGTAAGTTATATGGTGTAAGAGTTAATGGTAAAGATACAGTAAAAGATGCAATGCTTAAAAGTTCAACTATTACAGCACAAGTAAATGGTTTGATTAAAAATGCAAGTGTAGTTGATCAAGACTTTAAAGATGGTCTTTATAGAGTAAATGTAGAACTTAAAATCGATGCTGACAAGTGGAAAGAATTGTTTGCTTATTAATCCTTATAATTTTTAATGCTACTGCCCAAGATGAGTTTATATTTTGGGCAGAACTCTCTAATAAAAATTTAATCCTTTTTCATCAAAATGAAACTATTTCTATGGCTATGACCAAGAGCAAAAAAAAGAATTTAGAATATGCTTGTGAGTTAGTTTATACATCAAGTGACTTGAAGTCTTTAGTGCGCAATGATTTTGGCATGGTAGATGAAGAGAAAATGACAAAATTAGATAAATTTAATTTTTTAAATGCTCACAAAAATGATTTAATTGATTGCTTTTTTAATGCAAAAATAGATGTAAAAGATTTTGTAAAAAGTGAACAAGCAAGTGCGCAAAGTGAAACTTATGTAAGAATTTTACCTTTAAGATTTATAGTTGAATTTCATGATAATAGTGCCTTTGTATATTATCTTAAATAAATACAAAGCTAGCTTTTATAAAAATCAAGTTAAAATACTTAAAAAAATATTAAGAGTATAAAATGCAAAAAAGTATCCCTTGTTATTTATTATTTAAATATTTGCGTTTTGATAAAGATCAACCCTTTATCATGCTTTCAAAAATTTTAGCCTTTTTAGGTGTGAGTATAGGGCTTTGCGTGCTTTTAGTTGCAATGGCTATTATGAATGGTTTTGATAAGGAATTTGAAAGAAAACTTTTTACTATGAATTATCCTATCACTATATTGCCACGTTTTGGAGCAAGTGTGGATGATAAATTATTACAAGAATTAAGAATCAAATTTCCAAATTTATTATTTAGTCCTTATATTGCTACTCAAGTTATAGCAAGAAATGATTTAAAATTAGAAGGCGGTATGCTTTTTGGGGTTAATTTTGAAGATGAAAAAAAGATCAATGAGGTAGTAGCTCAAGCTTTAGAAGATAAAAAATTAGATAATTTTGATATTTTAATTGGTAAGGGTTTAAAAGAAGAATTTGGACTAGATTATAATGAAAAAATAACTCTAATTTTTTCCAATCTTAATGCTAGTGGTCTTTCGCTTATCCCGCAGGTTAAAAGATTTGATGTTAAGGCTGATTTTTCTTCAGGGTTATTAGCCTATGATAAAGCTTATATGTATACAGATGCTAGAGCCTTAGCTAAAATTTTATCATATCCTCAAGGAAATTATGATGGAGTGCATGTGTATTCAAATAAACCCTTTGAAGATATTAAACAAATTGATGTTTTTTTGGGTGCAAGATATGCTAGTATCGGTTGGTGGGAACAAAATGGGAATTTCTTTGCAGCTCTTGCTTTAGAAAAAAGGGCTTTGTTTATAGTATTAATGTTGATTATTTTAGTTGCAAGTTTAAACATAGTAAGCTCTTTATTGATGATAGTGATGAATAGACGCAGCGAAATAGCTTTATTGCTTTCCTTAGGTGCTAGTAAGCTAGAGATTAAAAAAACCTTTTTTTCTTTAGGGTTTTTAATAGGTGGAAGTGGTATTATAGCAGGTGTGATTCTTGCAGCTATAGCTTTATGGGTGCTTGGAAATTTTGATATTATTTCTTTGCCAAGCGATGTTTATGGTATGAGTAAATTGCCTTTAGAACTTTCTTTAGTTGATTTTTGTATTACACTTTTTGGAGCTATTGTGATTGTAAGTTTATCTTCTTATTATCCTGCCAAAAAAGCAACTCAAGTAGATATTTTAGATACTTTAAGAAACGAATGAATTGTAAAAATTTATTCGTTTAAGAATTTTTGAATTTCGTTAAAAAAGCTTTCATAACTAATATCTTTTATGGTTTTAATAAATTTTCCCTTTTCATCAATCAGATAAAATTCACCACTATGTGCTATAGAATACCCCATAGCAGAATCTTTAAGATTGATTTTTTCATATACCACACCATAATTTTTAGTAACTTTTTCTAATTCTTTTTCATCTTTAGCAATTAAAGCAGTAGAATTTGGATAAAAATATTTTACCCATTGACTAGTTTGAGTTAGATTGCTATCTCTTGCTGGATCTAGTGAGATAAACACCACATGAGCTTTTTCTTTATTTGGCATTTTTTCTAAAACATTAGCAATTAAGGCAAGTTCACTAGGGCAAACATCAGGACAATATGTATAGCCAAAATATACAATCAATTTTTTACCGATAAAATCTTTTAAACTAAGCATGCCTTTTTCAGAATTTAAGTGAAAATTGTATTTGTTATTTTCAAAATACTGCACTGATATAAAAAATACCCCAAAAATTACCACAATTAATAAAAAAATATTTATTTTTTTCATATTTTACCTTTTTACATCAAAGTCAAAATAAAAATCTAGCGGAGTTTCATCATCAAAAAGTTCTATTCTAAAACGCATCACATCTAGTGTGCAAGAACTTAAAACTAATTTAGCATGATAAGTGTTGTTGATTTTTTTAAATTGTGGAACAATATCTCCCATATACATATTAAGTCCATAAACTCTAGCGTTTAGTTTTTTAAACTCACCTAAATTAGTGATATTTAAATCAAGTTCATTTAGTGTAACTATAGGCTTTGGGTTTAAATTTATCAAGATTTTTTTATCTTTAAAATTATACTCACACTCTTGAGTGTTTAGATCGCATGCTAAAGGCGTTAGAGTGGTGATTAACTCTCTTTTTTTTCCAGAATTTGTTGAATTAGTATAAAAATAAGCCCCGCATATAGCAAAGACTATAGCTAGGGCAAAGACAAGTAGATTTTTCATTATTTTTTAATACTTCTTGACTTGATATCTTTTAGTTCAATTGTGCTATTATCATCAAAATATAGTGTTAAATTAGCTTTGGTTTGAGGTGTGATATTTTCTTTAAGATTTAGTATCATAATATGCATGCCACCTGGCTTAAGTTCAGCACTTGAATTAGCTTTTATAGTAATTTGAGGGATTTGCACCATCATTTTTTTACCATTTTCCATGATATGATCGTGAATTTCGGTTGTATCACTTAATGAGCTTTGAGCTTTTATTAGTTTTATATCTTTATCAGAATTATTTTTAAGCTCTAAAAAAATTGCTGTTGTTTTAGAATTTGGCGGAGTTTGTCTAACATAAGGATCATTTATAGTGATTTCATTTGCAATAGCAAAGGTGCTTAATATAGCTAAACTAAGTAATTTTTTCATTATCATTCCTTTATATTTTTTAGTCAATCATAAACATTATACACGGAAAAAATTAAAAATATATTTATTGTAAAAATATTATAATTATCTCTTTGTTGTTTTAAATTTTAATAGAAAGGTATAAATTGTTTAAAACTATATTAGTATTATTTAGTCTGGTTGTATTTGTAAATGCAAGCGATCTTGCAAAAATTTATTTAAATCAAGGTATTGATGCAGTTGAAAAGGTGTTAGAGCAAGAATTAAGTAAGAAAGATTTTTGGCTTGATGAGATAAAAGATAAAAATGTTAGCCTTGGTTACTATGAAGAAAATGTAGCTATTGTATTGACTAATAAAAGCGATAAAATCATTAGAGTTTATCATTATAATGATGGAAAAGTAGAAAAGAAATTTATTCAAAAAGATGTTTTAACTGGTTTGGCTGGAGATAAAGAAATAGAAGGGGATTTAAAAACTCCTATAGGTTTTTATGAGCTTGGAAAGAAATTTTATCCTGGTGACCCATATTATGGACCATTTGCTTTTGCGACAACTTATCCAAACGTTTTAGATAAAACTTTAGGTAAAACAGGTGGTGGAATTTGGATTCATGGATATCCTTTAGATGGAACGCGTTTGGATACTTATAAAACTAGAGGCTGCATTGCTGTACAAAATGATTTACTAGAAGATTTTAATAAATTAGTCGCTAATAGAAAATCATATGCAATGACAGAAGAAAAAAATAAAGTAAGAACAAACCATGAAGAAGTTGCTATTTTGTTGGCAAATTTATTTGCTTGGAAAGACAGTTGGCAAAAAAGTGACATTGACAAATACTTATCTTTTTATGATCAAAAAATATTCAAACATAAAAATAAATTTTCATATGAGCAGTTTGCAAAAAACAAACAAAGAATTTTTGCTAAAAAAGAAGAAAAAGCTATTAAATTTTCAGATCTTAGCATAAGTCCTTATCCAAATGAAAAAAATGAGAAGATTTTTAGAATAGGATTTTATGAAGATTATCGTAGTACTAATTATAAATTCAAAGGAGAAAAAGTTCTTTATGTTAAGCTAGTTGAAGATAAAATGCAAATTTTAGCTGAACAATAATGGCTTATATAAAAATCGATCGCTTAGCTTATGAGTATAATCTTGACCTAATAGCCTCTAAGGCTGGAGGTTATGAAAAAGTAATTTGTGTTTTTAAAGATAATGCTTATGGTCATGGAGCTAAACTTTTAGCTCCTATAGCTAGAGCAAAAGGTATAAATTTTATAGCCGTAAAAAATGAAGACGAAGCAAAAGAGCTTGAAAATATTTTTGATAATGTCTTAATTTTATCTCATCATCCGCATGGTAATGAAAGTGAAAAATTTATTTATGCATTAAATGCAAAAAATGACATAAAAAAGCTTAAAAAAAATACAAAAATTCATTTAGTCATAGATACAAACATGCATAGAAATGGAATTTTGCTTGAAGAAATTCAAGAAGTGATGCAAGGGTTAAAAAGTAATAATTTGATACTTCATGGAGTGATGATGCATTTTGCAGGAAGTGATGAAGTAGATGCAAGTTATTTTGTGCAAAAACAAAAATTTCAATACGCTAAAAAGTTAATTTATAATTTATTACAAGAAGAGGCTAAGAACTTAGTATTTCATTCTCATAATTCTGAAGCTTTATTTAGAGCAAATACTTTAGAAGATGATGAGTATTGTAGAGTAGGGCTTGTACAGTTTGGTTATGCGCATTTTAATAAAGACTTGCGTAGGGTTTTGAGTTTATGGGCTGAAAAATTAAGCCAAAGAGTGTTAAAAAAAGGTCAAAGTGTTGGTTATGGTGGAATGTATAGTGCAAAAGAAGATATCGAAATAGCAACTTATGATTTAGGTTATGCTGATGGGCTTTTGCGTTATGATGGTAAAAAAGATTTTTTTCTTCCTAATGGTAAAAAAATACTTGGAAAAATGTCTATGGATAGCTTTTCTTGCGAGAATGATAGTGAGGTAATTTGTGTTATGAATGATGCAAATGTTATGGCCAACTTTTTTAATACTATTAATTATGAAATTTTAGTAAAACTTTCTCCAAATTTAAAAAGAATTGTAATTTAAGATAAAAAGTACTAATATATCTAAAGAAAGGATAAATATGGCATTTTTAAATTGGGCTATTTTAATTTTATTTTTATTTATAGTGTTTTTGCTGATTAATCGTTATGAAAGAAAAATAAAGATTTTGCATAAAAATATAGAGATTTTAAAAAATGAATGCAAGAAAAATAGTGAAAACATAGAACAAAATAGAATTTTAATAGAAAAAAATAGATCAAACATTGAAGATATTAAACATCAAGATTAGTTTTCAATCTTGAAGTGTTTTAGCTATAAGTTCTAATGGGTGTAAAAATCTTGTGGAAATTTTTTCATGCTCTAATGCATTTGAAATTTGCATTCTACAAGCTGAGCACTCTGCACTAATGATTTCTACATTACTTTTTTGTATGTTTTGAGCTTTTTTTATGCCAACTTGCAAAGCTTTTTCATAATGATCAGTTTGCATGCTAACTCCACCAAAACCACAGCACTCATTTGACTTGATAAGTTCTTTAAAAGCATAATTTTGCTTTAGTAAAGCTCTTGGTTCTTTAAAAACTCCTTGCATTTTTCTTGCATGGCAAGGATCATGATATGCGATTTTTGTATTTGTTTTTTTCTTTGTTTTTAAAAGTTCTTCTAAATTAGTGTATTCATAAAAATATTTTGTTGCAAGTAGTATTTTACTGGAAATATTTTTAGCTCTTATTGCCCATTCTTCATCATTTTGCATATGGAAAAAATGTTCATAGTCTATATTAATCATCGCAGAGCAGGTCGCTTCTGGGATAATGATATAATCTAGTGTTTTTAATTTTTCCTCAAAATAAATGATATTTTTTTTAGCTAATTTTTCTACGCTGTTAAAATCTCCGGTAAAATAATGAGGAGCACCACAACAAGATTGATCTTTTAATAAATCTACATTGATTTTAAGATGTTTACAAATTTCAAGCAAGGCAAAACCTGTATTAGTGTAGGAATAATTAGATAAACAACCTATAAAAAGTCCTATAGTTTTTTCGCCTTGATTGTTTATAAAATCAGGATTAGAGGCTAAAAAACTTTTCTTAGCTAAAGAAGGCAATAAGCGGTCTTTTTTGATTAATGGTAGGCTAAATTTAGCTTTCATTCCTAAATTTTTATGTTGCAAGCTAAAAGCACAACTTTGAAAAACATAGCCTAATCTTGCTAAGATATCTAAAATCTTTCTGTGTCTTAAAAAAAAGAAAGCAAGCTTTTTATACCATGCTATGCCAAATTTTTGAGCTATATCAAAGCGTGCTTTTTCAATAGCACTATCTACTCTTAAATGACTTGGACAAACTTCAACGCAATTTGTACATAAAAAACATGATTCGAAAGTTTTTTTAAGATTTTTATCAAGTTCTAGTTCTTGATTTTTATAAGCACTAATTAAATCCAAAAAACCACGAGGAGAAGTGCTCTCATCGCGGTTTATCTCATGTATAGTACAAACTGGTATGCATTTGCCACATTTTACGCAAGCGTTAGAAATTTCATTAACATTTAGCATATTAAACCGTTTTAGAAAATACTTTTTTATCTTCGCTAATGCGTTTTAAATATTTATCAAAACACATAGCAATATTACGTATTAAAAGTACTCCTGTTTCATTAACTTTGATATAATTTTCATCTATAGTGACAAATTCGCTTAGTTCTTCAAGTTCTTTTAAATCTTGTTTAAAATATTCAAAAAAATCAATCTTAAATTTATTTTCTATATTTTTTATATTAAGTGCAAAATTACTCATAAGTTCCATAATAACAGCTTTTCTTAATTCATCATCATCATCAAGCATAATACCTTTTTCACAAGGTAATCTACCTTCATCAATAGCTTTTTCATAACTTGGCATGTCTTTGAAATTTTGCATATAATGTCTTTGTCCTTCGCCTATACTTGTTAAGCCAATACCAATTAAATCAGTTCCACCTTTTGTAGTATAGCCTTGGAAATTTCTATGCAAGCTACCATTTTCTAAAGCTTTAAAAAGTTCATCTTGTGGTTTTGCAAAATGATCCATTCCTATCATTTTATAACCATTTTGAGTTAAAAATTTTTCACAGTATTCTAAAATCTGAAGTTTTACATCAGGGCTTGGTAATGTGCTTTCATCAAATTTTCTCATATTTTTTTTAAGCCAAGGCACATGTGCATAGTTAAAAATAGCAAAACGATCAGGATTGATTAGTAATGCTTTTTCTAAAGTTTGCTTAAAACTTTCTAGACTTTGATAAGGAAGACCGTAGATTAAATCCATATTTACTGAATTAATTCCCTTTTTTCTTACCATATCTACTGCGTTTTTGGTTAATTCAAAAGGTTGAATTCTATGAATTTCCTTTTGAACTTTTTCATCAAAATCTTGCACGCCAAAACTAATACGGTTAAAACCATTTTGAATCAAAACATCAGCTTGTTCTTCATTTAAAAATCTAGGATCAATCTCACAGCTTACTTCACTATCTTGGGTAAAATTCGGAAAAATGCTTTTAATTTTTAAAATCAAACTTTGTAATTGTTTGGCGCAAAAGAAAGTGGGTGTACCACCACCAAAATGCATTTGAGCTACTTCTCTTTGGGTGTTGATGATATTTGCTAAAAGATCAAGTTCTTTAAAAAGATAATTTAAATATTTTTCTTTGCTTTCTTCTTTAGCAGTATATATTACATTACAACCACAAAAATAGCAAGCGCTTCTACAAAAAGGCAAATGAAAATACAAAGACAATTGTGCTTTTTGATCTTTTAAAATTTGTATATAATCTTCATATTTAAACTGAGTGTTAAATTCTACTGCAGTAGGATAAGATGTATATCTTGGGCCTGCTTTGGAGTATTTAACAAAGCTTTTATAATCTTTCATTTGGTTTTACCTTTTGCATCATTTCTTTCATGTTAATAAACAAATTAGGATGTTTAGCATGAATATTGCTAATTAGTTGATCTAAATCAATATTTACTTCTTTTACGCCTTTGGTAACTTGATGTTTAATCTCATCCATAGCAACTGTCCAAACATCGTTAAAATCAATAGGAATTTGTTGATAAATAGCCTTTTCTAATTTGAGTTCAAAATTATCTTTTTGCACCTCTTTGGCATTTTGTAAAAACTCAATTAGGGTTTTTACTGAAAACATAGTTTTAACTTCGCCATTTTCATCTACTATAAACCATGGTTCAGGTGCTAATTCATGGCCATTTTTTAAGCTTAATTTTTTTTCTTTTTCGTTTATATGAGTTAGATGAAATATGGTTTGATTGTGTTTTTCTATACCCAAATAATTTGATAATTCATTGATGATATCTTGAGAACTTTTTTTACTTAGACTATCCAATCTTACTCCTTGTTTAATAATTTTGCAATTTCTTTTGCATGATAAGTTATGATAAGCTTAGCTCCTGCTCTTTTAAATGCAAGCATGGTTTCAAGTACTATTTTTTCATAATCAATCACACCTGCTTTTTGACCTGCTTTTAATAAAGCATATTCACCACTTACATTATATACACAAAGTGGAAGTTTGGAATGATTTGCTATATCTTTAACTACATCTAAATACGCAAGTGCTGGTTTAACCATCAAAATATCAGCACCTTGTTTTTCATCTTCTAAGCTCTCGCATAAGGCTTCTTTACCATTAGCAAAATCCATTTGATAGGTTTTTCTATCCCCATAGCTTGGCGCAGAATCAGCCACATCTCTAAAAGGTCCATAATAAGCTGAGGCAAATTTAGTAGAATAAGCCATAATAGGTAAATTCTCAAAACCATTTTCATCTAAAGTTTTTCTTAAAGTTTCAATAATGCCATCCATCATACCGCTTGGTGCTATCATATCAGCGCCATTTTTGGCATGAATTAGAGCTTGTTTGGCTGAAATTTCTAAAGTTAAATCATTATCCACACTTTTGCTTTTTGGATCAATAATACCACAATGACCATGATCAGTATACTCACAAAAACAAAGATCGGTAATCACTACTAAATTAGGAAATTTTGCCTTAATAGCTCTTAGACTTGTAGCAATCAAACCATCATTGCTCAATGCATCACTTCCACAGCTATCTTTTTTAGAACTTTCTAGCACACCAAATAAAATAATAGCTTTAATACCAAGACTAATTAGCTCTTCGCATTCTTTTAAAATTTCATCTAAGCTCATTTGAAACACACCTGGCATAGATGCGATTTCATTTTTAATATTAGTACCATTTACAACAAAAAGGGGGTAGATTAAATCATCTAAATTTAAAGTATTTTCTTTTACTAGACTTCTAATATTCTCATTTAGTCTTAATCTTCTAAAGCGTTTAAACATAAATTTCCTTTTTGTTTGTTAAAATTGCTTAAATTCTAGCATATTTTTTGTAAAAAGGTGAAGAAAATAATGACTATTCAAATTTCTGAAATAGCAAAACTTCCCACTCGTTTTGGAGAATTTAATATACAAAGTTTTAAAGAAAATGACAAAGAACATCTTTGTATTTTTAAAGGAAAATTAGAAAAAGAAGTTAATATTAGAATCCATTCAGAATGTTTAACAGGTGATGTTTTAGGAAGTTTAAAATGTGATTGCGGTGAGCAACTTGACTTTTCATTAAAATATATCCAAGAGCATGGTGGTATGGTGATTTATCTAAGACAGGAAGGAAGAGGTATAGGACTTTTTAATAAAATTAATGCTTATGCTTTACAAGATAAGGGTTTTAATACTATAGAGGCAAATCATCAATTAGGATTTAAAGCAGATGAGCGTAGTTATGAAATAGTAGATTTTATACTTAAACATTATCAGATTACTAAGATTAATCTTTTGACTAATAATCCTGAAAAACTTAGCTCTTTAAAAGGGAAAGTAAATTTAAGAATTCCTATTTTAATTGAAGCAAATCGTTTTAATAAAGATTATTTGGAAATTAAACATACGCAAATGGGGCATTTAAATTGAAAATTTATGAAGAGCAATTAAATTTTTTAAAAGATTTTGCAAATAAAGATGATTTTTACCAAAGAATCGCGCTTTATAAAGAGTTGTTAAAAAAATTTAATGCTGTGCATAATCTAACTCATCTTGAAAACATAGACGACAATATTATTGATAGTATAAAAATTTTAGACTATTGTGATTTGATTGATAAAAAAAAGGTTGTTGATGTTGGAAGTGGGGCTGGTTTTCCTGCAATATTTTTAGCATGTATTTTGGAAAATAGTAATTTTTTTCTATTTGAACCCAGTGTTAAAAAGGCTTCTTTTTTAAGAGTGATTAAAACTGAGCTTAATTTGATAAATATAAATATCATAAAAGAAAAATTACAAAATCATCCACCTTTCAAAGTAGATTTAATCACATCAAGGGCTTTGATGGATATAAAACCTTTGATTGAAATTTCAAATGGTTTTTATGATGAAAAAACTTCATTTTTGCTTTATAAAGGTAGCGAGGTTTATGATGAACTACAAGGAATGAAAGATTATAAAATTTTCAACCGTGGTTTTAGAAATTATTGTCTTTTAAAAGTAAAGGAAAAGCTATGTTAATTTTTGGACATCCTTTGATAAATATGCAAAAATTTAGTCATTATGAAAATATTTTTATTAAAACCAATGTGAATTGTTTTGAATATGATGAATCGGTTATTAAAAATGCAAAAGATGAAAAAGTAGATTTTGGTATTTTTGTTAAAAACGAAGAAGAAATTTTACTTTCTAATGCATTGGGTGCAAAATATATTTTAATAAAAGATGAAAATTTGGCAAAAATTGCATCAAAGATGGCCGAGTTTTATATGTTTGATTCTAAAATTTTATTTTTACTTGATACTTTAAAAAATAACCTGAAAAAAGCTTATGAATTAAATGTAGATGGAGTTTGCTTAAAATCCTTCATCAACTAGACTAAACCCATTAAGGGTTTAGTT